>NZ_JBOFKN010000096.1:0-20320 GCF_051657365.1 Paraclostridium sp. | reverse complement strand
TCATTCTTTGAGCTATGTTTCCTGCTTCTTCTAAAGCACCTTCAGCAGTTTGTACCATAGATATACCATCTTGTACGTTTCTATCTGCTTGTTCCATACCTCTTATTTGAGCTCTCATTTTTTCAGAAACTGCTAATCCTGCTGCGTCATCTCCAGCTTTAGTTATTCTTAATCCTGTAGATAATTTTTCCATAGATTTTCCTGATAATGCAGTGTTCTTTGCCATTTGGTTAGTTGCTATCATAGCATTCATGTTAGTGTTTATTCTCATTTTAATACTCTCCTTAGTTTTTTAACGACATCCTTGTCTTTAATTTATATACAATCACTTAAGTAAGTGTTGCCTACAATAATATATATCGGAACATAAAAAAAAAGCTTTATACTTTTTTATTAAAAATATTTAATTTTTCTTTAGTAAAGTTAATATATGAATTATTAGCTTTTTTAGACTTTTTATGTTCCTTTATTTCAAACTTAATTTTAAAAATATTTTCTTTTAACAAATTATATATTTTTTCATCGATTTCTTTTATTCCCGCTTCTATAAGCATTGATTTAAATAATTTCGTATCATTTATACTTTCTAAAATCTTTTGTCTTTGATCTAAAAGCTCGCTTATGTTATCAAAATCCTGTTTTTCTAATCTATCAATTATATCTATAGATATTTCTTTATATGTATTAGTAACTTCAATCATAATTATCCTACCTAATTCTACATTTGTGAGAAATAGTTCATTTGAGAGTTAAGCTTGTTCATACTAGCTTCTAGTTGCCCAAATTGTTTATATAATCTCGTTTCTTTATCATCCATTTTTCTTTGAAGTTTTTTTATAGATTCTTCTTGTCTTTTTATTTCTTCTGAGTAAAAGTTATTTACTGCAGATGCAGTTTTTTCTAATCCAGCTTTTTTAGCAAATACAGAACTAGAACTTCCAACATAATCATACATAGTATCTTTCATATTTTCCAATATACCATCAGGATCCTTAGTAAAAGCTTTATAGACTTTATCTCCATCATTTTGAAGTGCTTTTCTAAACTTATCCTCATTTAAAGATAGTTGTCCTTTTTTTGTATAATCTTCACTAGAAGTCAATCCTACCTCGTTTAAAAACTGAGCATTGTCTCCAAATATAGAACTTTGCATATGATCGATAAAGCTTCTCATATCAGAATCATTTCGAAGTAATCCAACTTTAGCTTTTTTCTCCCACTGCTCTATTTCTTCTTCACTCATATCTTCTTTTTGAGCTTTTGTTAATGGAGGATAATCCTTACTTGTTTTTTCTGTTATAAGATTATATGTTTTATCCATTATTTTATTGTAGTCTTCTACAAATTTTTTCATATTTTGCACTACAGGTTCTACATCTTGTTTTGAAGTTATCTCCGCAGTTCCTACGCTATTTACAGTGTATGTTATTCCATCTATATTAAATGAGTTTGATTCTTCATTTAACGTTTTAATTTCTTCTTTACCATCACTTGTCATTACTTTAATTTCAGCATTAGTTCCTATAGATGGATCTTTAATACCTAAAAATTCTAATGCATTAGATGGAGTATCAGGATTGCTCGGATCAACTATCGCTAATTTAGAATTTACTCCCGTTTTACTAGATTCAATGCTAAATGTACCTGTCATTTCACTGTATGAAGCTTTAAATTCTCCATTACTAGCATCATTTATTTTTTTTGTTAAACTCTCTACCGTATCTGCTGGTTCTTTAATTATTTTATTTCCATCAGCATCTAATACTGGATTACCATCAACATCAGTTTCATATACAGGCTCTGATCTTATTGTTATTTTTTTAGAAACTTTATCATCAGCAGTTTTAATAGAAAAACTTGCATTTCCAGTTAATCCTAAACTCTCTAAAGTATCAGTTCCATTTATTTTTTTAGAACTTAATTTTGCTGGTTGTGCTAAACTTGTAACATCAAATTTATAATTAACTTTATTAGCTCCTGCACTTCCAGTCGCACTAATTACATTTTCATTTGAACTTGATACTGTTAATGTATTCCACGCTTTACTGCTTATTATAGAGTTTGGAGATGTTACAGAAAAATAGTTATCTTGAAATCCTTTAATATCTTTTATTACATCTCTATATATTTCTTGTTGCCACTTTATAGTTTGTTCTTTTTGCATAACTCTGTCTATTTTACTTTGTTCTCCTGAAAGCATTTCTTTTACCATAGTATCTGTATCCATACCTGTTGCAAGTCCTGGTAATCTTATAGTATTTACTCTTGTCATGCTATTCACCTACTTACTTGTTTTTATTTTTTTATCAACCTCATACCACATATCTCTTATTTCTTCTATAAGAGGCAGTGTATTATCTATTATCTTTACATCTTTTTTCATATTAGCTTTAGCAAGTTCACTTTTTATAAATTCATAAACATTATACATTTCTTCCATATACTTACCAGAGTTTTTATCCATAGTTATCATAAGTTCTAAGAATATATCTTGAACTCTAATTAACTCTTTATGAGCTCTTGCCATATTTTTTTCTAATATAGCTAACCTTGCTATCTTTGTATATTTAACTGCCCCATCTAATAACATTAATAATAATTGTTCCTTAGATGCTGTATTTACCGAATTTTTTTTATATGCATTGTATGGATTTGCGTTATACATAATTTTCTCCTCATTTTACTTAAATAACTTAACTATATCATCTATATTAGCTATTGCCTTTGTATTCTCATCTTTTACATTTTCATATATTTCTTTTCTAAGTATTACCTTATCTTTAGGAGCTTCTATAGCAAGCTTAACACTTCCATCATCTACTTTTACTATTTTTATCTCTATATCGTCTCCAATTAATAAAGATTCTCCTTTTTTTCTAGTAATTACTAACATTTCTATCACTCCCTGTTAAAGGTTCTTTTATTTTCAAACTGTCATTTTGTAATATTAATTGTTTCCCTTTATTGTTTTTTATATTTATTATTATAGGAGCTTTTAAATTAACAGTACTATTGGCTAAACTATTTCCTAGTGTTACTAAATTTAATACTAATACATCTTCATATGTTTCTATTTTTAATAATTTTACAGTCTCTTCATCTATATCTAGTTCATAGTCTTTTTTTATATCAAATGGAGATACTGCTATAAATCCTATATTTTTTTCTTCTGTTGAAGTTATCGTTTTAAAACTTGTATTATCTTCAACTTCACTTATTTTAAAAGTTTTATAATTTTCAAATCCAGGAAGACCTTTTTCAAATGTTATTTCCATAATTTCCCTCCCGACTATCTTAAGTAGTCCATTATACTAGGTTGTATTAATTTTGCTCCAACTTGAATAGATGCATTGTAAAGCATTTCAGCTGACTTTAATTCTATAAACTTATTTACATGATCAACATCTTGCTCTAATGATAATACACCTTTCATGTTTAGTATATTTTCATCATTAAAGTCTTTTATTTTCTCTGCTGTACTTACTCTAACTCCAAATGTAGTTCTAATATCTACACTATGATTAAAAAATCCATCTATATCTTCTTTAACAGGTCCTAATAGTTCCTTCTTATTTTCTTCTACATTTACTCCATTTGCAATGTCATTCATTAACTTTGATACATTATTTATTGTATCAAGATAATTTTTACCTTCACCTTCAAAAATTTCCTTAGCTGAAACATTGTAATCTACACTTATTCCATCTGATATATCAGCTTTTAGATCATCTCCATTTACAGCTGGGTTTAATTTTAATGTAACAACCCCATCTTTTTCTTCTATTAATATAGGTTTCTCATCTACAGCCGTTCCAGAGAACATATTACTTCCACCATGAGTAGTATTTAATGATTCCCCTAGTTCTTTAATTTTTTCATTAACTTCTGCTTGTATAGCCTTCATTTCACTGTCTGAATAAGTTCCATTACCAACTTTTAATAAATCTGTTTTGATTTCGCCTAAAACATTTCCGAATTGTTCTAAAGTTGCATCTGTGTTATTCATCCATCCTACTGTTTCATCTATATTTTGATTGTATTTTTCTGTATATCTTATTTCATTGTTTAAGTTCATTATTTTTATAGCTTTTTGTGGATCATCTGATACTCTATTGATTTGCTTACCTGAATCAAGTTGCTTATTTAAAGTATCCATTCTTTGTAGACTTTGTTGTGTATCATACATATGATTTCTTATCATTGAAGAGTTTGTTATTCTCATATTATCCTCCTAAATTATCTCATTAATCCATTTATTACAACATCTAGTAATGAATCTATTGTTGATACTACTTTAGCACTTGCATTATATGCATGTTGATATTGTACTAAGTTTATCATTTCCTCATCTAGCGATACCCCTGAAACATTCAGTCTTGCGTTATCTATATCTTTTAATACCTTACCTTGATTTTTTTCATTTCTTATAACTTCTTTAGTTTCATTACCTAATCTTTGGATTATATTATTATAGGCATTATTTATAGTTATATTTTCTCCACCTATACTCACCTTTTCATCTTTTAGATGATACATTTTCTCAGCTTGTTCAGCTGTTACATCAAGATCTATAGTTTTATTTACTATATCAGCATTAACTTTTAATATAGGATCTGTACCCGTTTCAAAGAGATCAGTACCTAATGTGTCATTTACGCTTTTAGCTATCCCATCAGATAATTCATTTAAATCTTCTTTGTAACTTTTTATCTTTTCTATCATATCTATAGATCCTTGTATTTCTCCAGACCCATTAGCTAAACCTCTAAAGTCGGCTTCCGTGATGTCTGTTCCAGTTTCTATTTTATCTTTTAATAATTTTTGTACATTTTCATCTTGTATATTCATTTTAAAACTTAAATCATCTAATATTTTATCTCTCTGATCCATTAAATCATTAGGGCTTTGTCCATTACCTTGAACTATTTTTATATGCTTATCTAGATCTTTTAATTGATCTAACATTCCATTTATTTCTTCTATGTCTTCATTTAGTTTTTTTTGTGCTTCTTCGCCTAGTTTGTCTATTTTGTTATATACCTGGCTTATATTATTTGCTAAATACTCACTGTTTTGAATAACTATATCTTTTGCGCCACTATCACTAGGATTTTTTGAAAGTTCATGCCAACTTGTAAAGAAGCTGTTCATAGCTGCCGATATTCCAGTTTCTGATGGTTCGTTAAATATACTTTCCATAGTACTATAATGGTCATACTTAACACCTATTTCTCCATATGTATGACTTTCATTTCTATATTGGAAATCATAAAAAGAATTTCTTATTCTAATTACATCTGTTGCTTCAACACCTGTACCTAATTGTCCTGCTCCTAATGTGCTATTATATCCTGGGTAACTATATGCACTTCTTGCACTTTGTTCTACTCTTTGTCTTGAATATCCAGGAGTATTCATATTATTTATATTATGAGAAGTTGTTTGTATTGATGCTTGACTCACACTCATTCCTGATCTTGCTGATTGTAAACTGCTTAATAAGCCTGCCATATGATCCTCTCTTTCTTATTTACCTACTTGCCCATAAGCATTGTAAGTCGATATACCTTGATTTGGTTTTATAACATTCATCATTTTTTTTGTAAAAAATAATCTTTGTTTTATAAGAGTTTGATTTGCTTCTTTTTGAACTTCTATCATTTTTATACTTGTTTTTATTTCTTCATATGCTTCTTTGATTTTTTCATCATCATATCTATTTACTAAGGAGCTCATACTTGTTTCTGCACCCATTATAGTTCTTCTTTGAATTTCCATTTTAGCTATTTCTCTCGCAACATTTTCTAAAGTCTTAGCTATTTTATCCATTTTGGTTACTTCTTGATTCACTATAAAATCATACTGTTCATCTAATAAATTCAACAATTCTTTGAATAGTTTTCTTTGTTCATATATTATAACTTTCAGTTCTGGGTTCAAATTTTTTTCCTCCTAAAGTTTTTCTATTATTTTTTTTGCCAATGCTCTAGAGTCTATCTTGTATGTTCCACTTTCAATCTGTTGTTTTAATCTATCAATTTTTTCCATATTTATTGTTTCCTCTTTTGAGTTAACCTTACTTAAGTACTTCCCTAAATCCGATATTTCTACTGTATCTGTATTATTTTTACTTTTATTTTCATTATAATTTTTTAATTTATCCATTTTATATATATTATTGAATGCTATTTTTGTATTATTATTAACTTTCAAAATACTACCTCCTCAAGAATTTTATTCTTCTTCTTGCATTGATTTTATCTTAGATAGTCTTAACGCGATTCTGTCATGTATTATCATACTTTCACCACTTGCTATGTCTACCCCATTTACAATTATGTCTAGTGGTTCTTCTAGATTTTTTTCTAATCTTATTACATCCCCAACTTTAAAATTGACTATTTTTTCTATTTTTTCGTGTTTAAATCCTATTATAGCTTCTAATTCCATCATACCTTCAGATATAGCAGGAACTGCATTTAAAGGTTCTATTACTTCACCTTGTTTTAGTTGTTCAAACTTAGGTTCATAAATCTCTTGTGCTTGTTTTTTCGTTTCCATAAAATCCATATCTCCTTATCTATTACAAGTATAAATCAATTAAAAGACCATTAATATCATCAATCTTTGATGCAATATCTATATTTTCTTTTTCATCATTAAAAAAATCCCTACTTAAACTTTCTAATTTTTCATTTACTACATTTACTGTTTTAAAGTAGTTATTGCTCCAAAAACTATCTTTTTTATCTATTTCATAAGTATAATCTACTACAGATTTTAAGTATTTTTGTATAGCTTGTTTATACCTAATTACATCCGAATATCCTTTTGTACTTACTAATTGTTTACCTATTTCTTTTATTTGTTTTATATATGTATCTACTTCTTCTTTTGTTTTAACTTTATTTATTTGGCTAAAACTATCATTAAAACTTGTTCCTGGTTTAACTCTTCTCGTATCTATATTGCTATTTTCTGTTACTCTCGAATAATCTCTTATTTTCATAATCAACCTCTAATAAAACTAACTCATATAAATTTTTTTATTACTTACATATTTTTCTTTTCCTATAACATCTACTAACTCATATAAATTCATAGGCTTGTAAAAATAATACCCTTGTATAATGTCACAACCTACTCTTTTTAATTTCAAATATTCTAGTTCAGTTTCTACTCCTTCTGCCACAACTTTTGATTTAGTTGTATGTATCATTTTTATTAAACTTTCTATAAACATAGGATTTTTATTTACATACTCAACTAAAGTTTTATCTATTTTTATTTCATCTACGTTATAGTTTTTTATATAGTTAATAGAATTGAATCCTTTCCCAAAATCATCTAGGGATATTTTTATTCCTTTACTTTTTATCTCGTTTATTATATCATTTATTTTTATTATTTCTTCTATATTTTCACTTTCTGTTATTTCTAGTTTCAATAAGTCAAATCTAAACCCTATTTCTTCTACACTTTTTATCAATTCTTCAATAAAATACTCATTATCTAATTGATTTGGAGCTATATTAACTGATAAGTCTATATCGGTATCCATTATTATATTTAAATACTTAATATCTTTACATGCTTTTTCTAATATCCATTTACCTAATATATTTATATATCCACACTCTTCAGCAAAATCTATTATTTTTTCTGGAGATATGTTCCCATGTTCAGGACTAAACCATCTTATTAACGCTTCTACTCCAGTTATCTTCTCACTTTTCAAATCTACTTTTGGTTGATAATATATTTGAATTTCTCTTTTTTCTATGGCATCTTCTATAGATTTTATACTTATATATTCTTCATATTTTTCATTATAAATTCCGTATTTATTGCCTTTTTTAACTAAATTAGTCATGCATACATCTAATTTATTAATTGCATCTTCTATATTTATTTTTTTATCTTTATATATAACTCCAGCTATATTAAAGTTAATATGTATTCTATACATTTCCTCTATTTCTTCAATTAAAATATTTCCTATTTCTTCCATAAATTCATTTATTTCTATATTATCTATGTTTGATGTGTATATGGCAAAATAAAATTTCGATAGTCTAGCTGCTGTCATGCCTTTAAGATTACAGGCATAATCTAATTTTCGTGCTATCAATGTTACTAATTCATCGCCTTTTTTAGCTCCATAATTAATATTTATGAAGTTTATTCCATCTAATTTGATTTTCATCATAGTTCCATTTAATTTACTTCCTAAATGTTTTAAGAAATAGTCTCTATTATATATCCCTGTAAGTTTATCTTTTCTTTCATTTCTTGACAGTGCATTTTTTCTAATTCTCATTAATTGCCTATAATTCATAATTTTTCTCCCCACATAAATCACATATATACCAATGTCTATAATCTATTTAAGTTTTATCCTAGATAATATTTCATAACTTTAGGTACATATTTTTGAGTTTCTTTTGGCATCAAATAGATGTCTTCTACTGATTTAACCCCTCTTCTACTCATTCTAGTAGGACCTCCATTATATGCCATCAAAGCCATCTCTGTGTTCCCATCATATCTATCTAAATATTCTTTTATATGTCTTGTTCCTCCATCTATATTTTGATTAATATCAAATGGATCTGTTATTCCTAAATCTCTGCAGTTTTCTGGCATAAGTTGCATTAGTCCTTTTGCTCCTGCCGAAGATTCGCAGTTTGGGTTAAAGTCCGATTCAACTTTTATTATTGATCTAATTAAGTTTTCATCAACACCATATTTTTTAGATGATATAGATATTGCATTTTCTATTTGTGTTTTTGTGTCTTCATTTTTAGAAGATACTTGAACTTTGTTGCTGTTGTGTATAGAATTTGCTGTTTCTAGATTTTCATTTTGGTTTGTTGTTGCTTGTCTATATATATTTTGGTTACTTGTAGTTTGTTGTGTTCTAGCTATTGCTTTTATTAAGTTTAGCATTAACATGTCAAATCCTTGGCTACCTTTATTGCAGTTGCAATTACAGCTTTTAGTGCTATTATTAGACATTAGTGCTGCCATTTTTAATAAATCCATATTGTTAATCATCGTCTCACCTCTAATATTTACTTAAATTAGTTATACGACTACTAATTTAAATACTTAATATTTAATTTTTATATTGATAGTCAGGATAGGGGATTAGCAGTCACTTCCTTCAGACAAATACCTAAAGTACATGGTATTTAAGTCTTTCGTCAGTTGACTACTAATCCCCTATCCTTAATCTTTGATTTTAAAATTCAAATTAATGTTTTAAACCTTTATATGTATATAAAAAAACGACCTTTTTTCAGGTCGCTTTTTTTATTATTTATTTTCTAAGTTTTTTCTTCTATTATCTAAAGGATTTAAGTTTATGTGATGTACTCTCATTCCTTCAGCTGGTTTCATTATTACTTCGCCTAATGTAACTTTACCTTTAGGTGTGTGTGCTATTACTTGTGGTTGCTTGTATCCTTTTTGGTAAGTCCATGTGTATTTTTTAGTTACTACTTTTTCTAGGTCTCTAGGTGATATTAAAGCTTTTGCTTGAACTTTTCCATATCTGTCTTTTAGTATTATTGCTATTGTGTCTTCGTCTATTTCTTCGTATTCATTTTTAGCTCTTCTGTCAACCATTTCTAGGTTGCATTTTCTGTTGTCTAATGTATCTCCGTTTATGTGTTTTATTGGAGCGTTGTTTGAACAGTCTAATATTATAGATTGTATGTTTCTTTTTTCACTTTTTATTTTTTTATCTACTTTAGTTACTGTAAGGTTTTGAGCTAAGTAGTTGTTAAAATCTTTGTGCCATTCAGCAAACCATGTTCCCATTGCTTGAATTTTTTCTACGTCTTCTGTATCTATTTTCACAGTAAGTTCTGTGTTATTTTTTTTAAGTATTGTTATAAGTGTAGTGTTACCTTGAGTTTCATACTTATTTTCTGCTGTTTTGTAATTGATAAAAAGCACCTCTTTTCTTTTTTTAAAAGCCTTTTAATTATAACAGAATCCTGTAATAAAATCCAATTTGTTTTAATTTTTATGTTTTAATTTTAATTACGACTAAATTGCCCAGGAAATCCTCATAAATTCCTTTTTATGTATATTATCTAGTTTTCATTCCACTTTGTAGACAAATGTCGAAATTCATTGTATTATCTATAAATGAGAAAATTTAAAATCAAAGAAAGAGGTGTTAAATTTTGCCACAAAATGCAGCAGAATCAGTAACTAAAGAAGTAGAAAAATTAAGTAATATGCCTTTAGATAAAATAACTGAAAAGTTTTTAGATTGGGTCACAAGTTATGGTTTCAAGATTATAATTGGGCTTTTAGTTATATTTATAGGGTTGAAAATTATAAAGAAAGTGGTAAAACATTTTACCCTGTTTTTACAGAAAAAATCTGTTGATGTAACTCTTACTAAGTTTTTACATGCTTTTGCTGAGGTTTCATTAAAAGCATTGTTGTTTATGATAATACTTGGCTATTGGGATGTTAAGTTAACGGGTCTGGCTGCGTTAGTCGCATCTGGAGGGGTTGCCGTAGGTTTGGCTCTTCAAGGAAGTTTATCAAATTTCGCTGGTGGTTTTATAATCCTATTAATTAGACCTTTTAAGGTTGGTGATTATGTGGAGACAGGAATTTATCAAGGAACTGTTGAGGAGATTGGACTTTTCTATACTAAGCTTACTACTATAGATAATAAGTTGATATTAATACCTAATGGACCTTTATCAAATGGAAGTTTGGTTAATTACTCTGCTAAAAAGGAAAGAAGAGTTGATTTAATTTTTAGTGTTAGTTATGAAAATGATATAACTCATGTTAAGGATGTGCTTATAGATATTGTTAAGCATCAAGATTTTGTTCTTAGTGATCCAACTTATTTTGTTGGGATAACTGCTCATGGCCCTAGTTCTGTGGATTTCGCTGTTAGGGTTTGGTGTAAGTCTGAGCATTATTGGGATATTCATGCTAGTTTGTTGGAACAGGTAAAGATTAAGTTTGATGAGGAGAATATTAATATTCCTTATCCTCAAATGGATGTTCATATAAAGAATTAAGTACTTTTTTTAGGCCTCATATAAACAGTTGTTTGTATGAGGCCTTTTTTGTGGTGGTCCGGATTATGGGATAGTAGTCACTTCCTTCAGACAAAGACCTAAAGTACTCTGTCTTTAAGTCTTTCGTCAGTTGACTACTATCCCATAATCCTATAATTTAATAAAGCGCATTTATGTTCGTGTGTGTACTTATTTAGTTTAATTTTTGTAGTGTCACTATTATACTTCTTTATCCATATAGATATAAGTATATCTTATATATAAGATTATGTTTTCTAATTTAGAAGTATAAGGAGGCACTATGCGTAAGAGATATTCGAGGTTTTTGATTTTCACTTTAGCTTTAACTTTGATTTTTACTAATTTAACATTTATTTCATTTGCTAATACTCAGCCCCCTAGTTCTAGTAATGTTCCAAGTGATATTAATTCTATGCCTTTCCATTCAAGCCAGAAGATTAAGCATGATACTAAAGATAATCAGTTTAAGAAAGATTTAAATATTGATCCTTTTGGTAAGCAAGATGTAGATATTCCTAAGTTAAGTAAGTCTGCTACTTATACCTATAAGGACCTTAATAGTTTAAGTTATACGGAGTTAACAAATTTACTGGTTACTATAGATTGGTTTCAAATAAAAGATCTTTTCGTTTATAATGATGAGGCTTATAAATTCTATAATGATGAAGCCCGCGTTGATGCAATTCTTAATACTTTGAAAGATTGTGGTGGTACTTATACTGCTACTGATGATAAGGGTATACCTACTTTAGTAGAAGTTTTAAGATCTGGTTTTTATTTAGCTTATTATAATAAATCTCTTAGCCATTTATATGATAGATCTTATAGAGAAAAATGTATCCCTTCCATGATTTCAATTCAACAAAATTCTAATTTCAAACTTGGTGAGGCTGGTCAAAACAATGTAATTCAGTCTTTAGGTATGTTAATTGGAAATAGTGCTTGTAATGTTGATGTTGTAAATAATTGTGTACCTATTTTAACTCAGTTTAATAGCAATTTAGATGCTTATTTAAAAGATATTTCAAAAACAAATGCTATGTTCCAAATTACTAAAGGTATTGAATATGATTTAAATTCTTATTTGTATAGTTCTAATGTTTCTGCAAATAAGTCACCTTGGTTTTCTAAAGTAGACGGTTATATAGATGCTGTTTCAAGTTTTGCTCTATTAACTACTGTAAATGAGGATACCGAGTGGTTGATTAATGCAGGTATGTATTATTGTGCTAAATTATCAAATTTCCATTCAAATCCAAAGTCTATTCAACAAAAACTTGATAATTGTTTGGATGTTTATCCTTATTTATCTCTTCAATATTTTGATGCAGTAGATTTTATTTCTTATTATTTTAATGGTAAGTTAGTTGATGGAACTGTTCTAGATATTGAAAAAATAAGAGAGGAAGGAAAATCTCACTATTTACCTAATGTGTATACTTTTGAGGATTCTTCTATGGTAATTCGTACTGGTGATAAGGTTACTAAAGATAAGGTTCAAAGATTGTACTGGGCATCTAAAGAGGTAAAGTCTCAATTCCATAGAGTTGTAGGAAATGATGCTGAGTTAGAAAAAGGAAATCCTGATGATGTTTTAACTATGATTTTATACAATAGCCCTAAAGAATATAAGCTTAATCAACCTCTATATGGATATAGTACTGACAATGGTGGTATGTATATAGAAGGAGATGGTGCGTTTTTCACTTATGAAAGAACTCCTGAAGAAAGTATTTTTAGTTTAGAAGAATTATTTAGACATGAGTATTGTCACTATTTACAAGGCCGTTATATGGTTCCTGGTATGTGGGGAACTGGCGATTTTTATCAAGGTAAGGACTGGAGATTAACTTGGTTTGAAGAAGGTAGTGCAGAGTTTTTTGCAGGTTCTACTAGAGATCAGGATGTACTTCCTAGAAAGTCTCAGGTTTCTGGCTTAGCAACTGATCCATCAGCTAGGTTTTCTACAGATAAATTACTTCATTCTAAATATGGATCTTGGGATTTCTATTATTATGGTTTTGCATTTTCTGATTATATGTATAATGATAGATTAGATATATTTAATAATTTAGTTGATAGTATTATTGCTAATAATGTAACTGGTTATGATGCTTATATAGAAACGTTAAGTAAAAGTGCCTCAGTAGACCAAGGATATCAAACTCATATGCAAGAGTTGGTTGATAAATATGATTCTTTAACTGTTCCTCTTGTTTCTGATGATTATTTGGCTGTTCATGATCCTATTGATTTAAATAAAGTTTCTTCGGATATTAATAGTATTGCTCCATTAAACAATGTAAATGTAGTTAGGGAAAAAGGAGAGTTTTTTGATACATTTACTTTGACTGGAACTTATACTGGTGATGCTACTAATGGAGAAGCCAAGGATTGGGAAGCTATGAATGTTAAATCTAATGAGTTTTTAAATTCTCTTGTAAAACTACCTTGGTCTGGTTATAAGACTGTTACTAATTATTTTGTTGATTATAGAGTTAATAGTGATAATAAGTATGAGTTTGATGTTGTGTTTAGTGGTATTTTACCAAAAGGTGAGGTTGTTGAAAGTGAAATAAAAGAATCTGAACCTAACAATAATTTTGAAAATGCTAATTCAATAGCTTTAGGAAATGTAGTTAAGGGTTCTCTAAATCAAGATGATACTAATGATGTGTTTTCTTTTGAAGTTAAAGATGCTAAAACCATAGATATCGTATTAGATAATTTAGATGGTCATGGCCTTAACTGGATTTTATATAAGTCTACTGATTTAAATAACTCTGTTGCTTATCCTAGTGTTGAAAATAATTTACTAAAAAATAGTTATAATGCAGATGCCGGTTTATATTATCTATATGTTTATAATTATGATTCACTAAATAGCAATTACACATTTAATATTAAATAAAGTGTAAAGTTTTGACAGTTTATGTCGTATTTATATAATCATAGGAGAATCGCCATTTCGCCTATTCACTATATAATATCATATAGACTATATTGAATTACCCTTATAAGACTTATTCGTTATATTAAATTTATAGCGAATAAGTCTTATTTTTTTCTTTTATAAATTACCACGCCCAAAACTATTGCTAGTATTGAAACTATTGTAGCCATCATAGAGTATTGTTTTATTACTTTAATAATATCTCCTATGTGATTTCCTGCTATATATCCAGTAAGTATAAGTACTGTATCCCAAATAGCTATTCCTATTCCTGAAAATATGGCAAATAAGACTACATTCATCTTTGTAGCTCCTGCGACTATAGATATGTTACTTCTTCCTAATGGCACTAGTTTTGATAACATTATAGCTATTTTTTCATATTTTCTTACATATATGTATGAGTTATCTATAGATTTTTGAGTTTTAGGATATTTAGTTTTTAAAAATTTTAAAAATCTATCTCCAAATTTATATCCTATGTAATAGTTAATTATACATCCTATTACTCCTCCTAAAATGGCAGCTATTATTACTCCATATAAGTTCATTTTAAATTTAATTACTAGAACCCCAATTAATGGTAATACTACTTCACTTGGAATTGGAACGTTTAAGTATTCAATCGAGCCAATTATAAATATACTTATCAATCCATAGTCTCTTATAAAGGTTTCAACTAGTACGCTAATATTCATTTTATTGTTTCACCTATCTCTCAAGTTGTTGTAAAATATATTTTTTAATTTTTGTTGCTATTTATGATAAATACCCCTAAATTTATATACTTAAATGATATTTTAATTTTATTCATTTATCAACATTGCTTTAAACTTCGAACTTTTTTATTGTTAATTAATTTGTTTATTAAAAATATTAATACTAACCCTATCAAGGCTCCTGTAGAATCTACCAATACATCTCTTAGTTCTCCACTTCGTCCTATTACAAATAACTGGTGAAGTTCATCTGTACATGCATATAATGCAGTTAGCAAAAGTGATAGTAAGTATGTCTTTATTCCACTATCTTTATTCATAGTGTTATAAATAAGAATAGCTAATACAAAGTATAAAAACATGTGCGCAGATTTTCGAATTAAAAATTCTGCAATACCTATTTTCATTAGATCCTTTATAACAATCCCTATTACTGGTATGTTACATAACATACCTATGAATCCACCTGATTGAGATGAAGATATTGATGCTGGTTGATTTGACATGTAAAATATAAATATCATCCAAGATATTGTGAGTATTAAAAATACCTTTTTTTTCATATTTGCAATCCTCTATTTATAAATTTAAATAACCTTCGGGTTAACCGAAGGCTATCTATATTATCATATATTAATCTATTTCTGTATAAACTTCAACCTCAGTAACAGTAATATCCTCATTCACCTTTTTATTTAAAAACTCCATAAACTCATCTCTAAGTTCTGGTCTTTTAAGTGCAAAGTCTACTGTAGCTTCTAAAAATCCTAGTTTGTCTCCTACATCATATCTTTTCCCTTCAAAGTTGTATGCGTATATTGCTTCATGCTTGCATAGAGTTTTAAGAGCATCTGTAAGTTGGATTTCTCCACCTTTTCCAGGTGCTTGCTTTTCAAGTATTTCAAATATGTCTGGAGTTATTATGTATCTTCCTAATATAGCTATGTTTGATGGCGCTTCTTCTACTTTTGGTTTTTCTACCATGTCTTTTACTTTGTATACTCTATCTTCTATGTATTTAACATCTAGTATTCCATATTTATTAGTATCTTCTTTAGCTACTTCTTGTACTCCTAGTATAGAAGTGTTGTACTCGTTGTATACGTCTATAAGTTGTTTTAAACATGGTACTTCACTGTCTACTATGTCATCACCTAATAGTACTGCAAATGGTTCGTCTGATACAAATGTTTTGGCACAACGGATTGCGTCTCCAAGTCCTTTTGGTTCTTTTTGACGTATGAAGTATATGTCTACCATGTTAGATATGTCTTGTACTATTTTTAGCATTTCAGTTTTTCCTTTTTGAGCTAGTTCAAGTTCTAGTTCAACGCTACGGTCAAAGTGATCTTCTATTGCTTTTTTGCTTCTTCCTGTTACTATTAGTATTTCTTCTATTCCTGATTTTACTGCTTCTTCTATTATGTATTGTAGAGTTGGTTTATCAACTATTGGTAACATTTCCTTTGGTTGTGATTTTGTTGCTGGTAAGAATCTTGTTCCTAGTCCAGCTGCTGGTATGATGGCTTTTCTTACTTTGTTTTTCATAATGTACCTCCTGTAAGGTGTGTGTATTACTATAAATACACTTTATTTGTTTGTTCCGGATTATGGGAAGAGTAGTCACTTCCCATAATCCTATAATCGTAAATATATATATCCATTTTAATTTTTTTTAATTCTTTATTATATTATAACTCTTTTTTGATAGTATTTTATTGCTTTTGTTTAAATTCTATTCACTATCTTAATGCATTATAAGCTTCATTTATTTTGACTAGTTTAGCCTCAAATTCTTTTATTATCTCTGGTGGAAGATTTTTAGATGCATATACGTCTGGATGATATAGCATTGTTAATTTTCTAAATGCAGTCTTAATTTCTTCTTTGCTAGCTTGGTTAGATATTCCTAGTATTTCATAATAGTTTTCTTTGCTTTGTTCAGTGTATTCATTTCTAAATTCACTTAGTAATTTGCTATATGTAGTTGCAGATATATCAAAAACATTTACGATGTCGTCTAAAATTTTATTTTGATTATCAGATGGTTCTCCATCACAGTAGGATATTGTTATTGAACATCTAAGAATAAGTTCTTTGTATAATTCTACGTCATTGTTTGAGAAGTCATATTCTCTTAGAATTTTATCTATGTCTCCTACCATATATTTTGAATATATTTTTGCTTTAGATTTGTTTAAAATTTCTGTTGCCATGTTCATGTCTTTGCCTTGTTTTACTCCCCAATAGTCTGAAAGCAATTCTTTTGTTAAAATAACTTCTTCTTTGGTTATGACTCCATCACCCTTGCATAGTACTGTGAAAAGTGTACAGATGTTTTCTGTTATCATCGGTAGTTTTTCATCTTCTTTGTATCTATTTCCATTTCTGTATCTAAATAGTTTCCCACATTCAGAGCAGTTAAAATCTCCATTTTCAGTTAAGTAGTAGGCTGTGTTGCAATATGGACAAGTAGTGTTAGCTTGATTAACACTTGTCCCACCAGTACTTCCTCTTTTCATGCTAGATATTACCCAGTATGCTATGATGCAAAATATAATAAACCCCATAAAAATCGCCTCCATATATGTCATATAATTTTGAGTTAATTTAATTATACACTTGTATTAATTCTCAATAAATATATTACACCAAAATAGTTGTCATATTTTGTAATTTCTTGTTTATTTACGCATATTATGTTCAAAATCTTACTTTGTTAAGACCGGATGAGTAAAAGAGTAATCACTTCTCATCTAACAAACTATATATACTTAATCCTCACACATAAAAGAGGCTATGATTTTATAATCATAACCTCTTTAAATATTAATACTATATTTAAAAACTTACATATTCCATTTGCTATTGCTAATGCTAAATCATCTTGTTTTTGAATTAATATGTTACAATCTTCAACATTATCTATAAATCCCAATTCTATTAAGCAAGCTCTCATTTGAGTATTTTTTAATAACAATACTTGTCTTTATTAATTATCAAATCTATCTACTCTAAATAATTTCATATCTTTATCTTCTTTTCCATTATACATCTGTGATAACATCATTGAACCTAGTATTGCAAATAAAATTCCATTTGCACCATATCCTAATAGATACCATAAATTATTATGTTTTTTATCAGGTCCAATAAACCCTAAATTATCAGGCGTTGATGCAAAAGTTCCACAATATTTAAAATCTATTTCTATATTTTTAATATCTTTAAACATTGATTTTAACCTATTTTCTAATATATCATACTTCTCATTAGCTAACTTTTCATTAAATATATCGGGTATAAAATCAACATCTTCACCACCAATTATAATTCTATCATCTGCAGTAGTTCTTACATAGTTATAAGGATCACAATTATCTCTTATAAGTATTTTATCATTCCATCCATCAAAGTTAAAAACAGGCTTAGTAACTACATTAAATGTAGTTGTTTTAGTTCCAAAATTTCGTTTAGTAAATAACTGGGTATTATACCCCGTTGCAACTATAACTTTTTTAGCTTTAACTCTATAACCATACTCTGTTATAACCTCCACATAATTATCATAATGAATTAAATCTACAACTTCTGTATTTTCATATATATTTGTACCGTTACTTGACGCTACCTCCAATAATTGACTTGTGTATTTGTATGGATCTAATTCTGCTCCACCATTTTTTGACCTTATACCTGCTTTTATATCTAAACTATAATCACTACTTTTTTTATCTATATATTCAACATCTAATCCATTTTCTTTTCTAAGGTTATATTCTATTTTTATTCCATTTACTTCATCCTCTTTTGATGTATAAAGTAGTGTATCTCTTTTTTTGTAATCACATTTATTTCCATACTTATTTATAAATTCTTTTATTTCATCAAGGGCCTTAAGTCCTAATTTATAAGATTTTAAGGTATTTTCAATAGTTGTATACTCTTTAAGATCTGATAGATTATCATCTAGTTCATATTGTAAAAGTGATGTGGTTACACTTGTACTTAAATGGGCTATCCTTTTCTTTTCTAATACAGTTGTTTTAATATTATTTTCACTAAAATAATATGCTGCTATAGCTCCTGTAACCCCGCCTCCAATAATACAAATATCTGTTTCTAAATCTTGTGTTAAATAAGGATATTGTTTATTATTTTTATTTATATTGGTAAATAGTGGTCTTCCTTGGACATATTGATTCTTCATAATTGCCCTCCTAGATTTTTTTAAATTTACATTATATTTTTTGTATAATTAGGTATTTTAATTCAATATTAAATAAAAACTAAAAATAAATTAATTGAAATAAAAAAATATATAAGAGGTGATAATATGTTTGTTCCTAAAAGAGTTATATTTGAGAAAGGATCTTTAGATACAGATGTTGGTAGAAATATTTATAATAAAATAAAAGATAATCCAAATATTGAAATTATAAATGTAAATTCTAATAAAATTAAAACACATATACCTGGTGATAATTTATTTGAGCAATATAGATCTGGAAAAGAAACGCTTGTTGTAGGAGAACGTAAAAGTTTGAAATTTCAAACTTGCAAACCCTCTGCTAATTATCAACTTCCATTAGTTAGTGGCTGTATGGGAAGGTGCGAGTATTGTTATTTAAATACACAATTAGGTGATAAACCTTTTGTAAGGGTATTTACTAATATTGATAATGTATTAGATAAAGCAAAGCAATATATAAATGAGAGATTACCCGAAATAACTATTTTTGAGGGTGCAGCTACATCTGACCCTATTGCTGTTGAGCCATATACTAATGCTTTAAAAAAGACAATAGAATTTATAGGAAAAGAAGAAAAAGGACGATTTAGATTTGTAACTAAATACAACGATGTAGATAGTCTATTAGATGCAAATCATAATAATCATACTGAGGTTAGATTTAGTATAAATACTCCTAGGATAATAGATACTTATGAACACCATACTTCATCTAGTGATAAAAGAATTGAGGCTGCTGCAAAGCTTGCTAAAGCTGGGTATCAGATAGGGTTTATAATTGCTCCTGTTTTCCTTTATGATAATTGGCAATCAGAATATAGGGATTTAATTAAAAGTATAAAATATAAATTACCTAAGGGATTTGATGAACCGATTATATTTGAAGTGATTTCTCATAGATATACAACTAAAGCAAAAAATAGAATACTAGAGATATTTCCACAAACTACTTTACCTATGAATGATGAAGTTAGAAAATTTAAATATGGACAATTTGGGTATGGTAAGTATGTTTATACTAAAGATCAATTAACTCAAATGAAAGATTTTTTTACTTTTGAATTAAAGGAAGTGTTTCCAAATAGTATTATAAAATATGTAATATAATGATTACTAGTTTTAAAAATGTTGGGATTAAAAACTATCCATACATTGTTTAGTAGTAGCTGAAGGATGGTTTTTAACTTTTCCTTCAGCTTTTTTAGTTTGCTTTGTTTGGTCCGGATGAGGGGAAGAGTAGTCACTTCCTTCAGGCAAATACCTGAAAAGCTCGGTATTTAAGTCTTTCGTCAGTTGACTACTCTTCCCCTCATCC
>NZ_JBOFKN010000095.1:0-2778 GCF_051657365.1 Paraclostridium sp. | reverse complement strand
CTCAGTCTACAACAGAACTAGTAAAACCTCATCCTTTAGATTCTTTTTATAGGAAAACGACCACAAAAAGACCACCGGAGTTTCACACAAGACAAATTCTAACCACAAGGAATTTCCATACGCCTCAGATGCTAAATACGTTTCATCCGGCGTTGCTTTTGACACCACTGAGTCCGTACGCACAGTTGCACCCAGCACTTTTTCCGAACCTCTAACTTCCGTCACGTGGAATACACCTTTTTCTTCTCAATCACCAAGCGTATCCGATTGTCCTTCCTATATCTCATCAATAAATGAGATACACCAATTCATTTCCGATGTCTCTTCAGCATATAAATCCTTAGATGTTTCACTACCGTCCTCTTTGTCCGTCAACATTATACTAATAAATGCAAGGTCTCTGAGGAACAAGATGTCTACGCTTCGACTCTTTGCTGAACTACGAGCACCCGATGTTATCCTTGTTACAGAAACCTGGGGTACGGAATCTATCCTTAATACTGATTTACTAATTGAGGACTATGTAATCTTTCGACAAGATCGCCAGGCCAATATAGGGGGTGGCTGTCTCATCTATACAAATAAGAAATACGGTGCCTCACTAGCTGATATTTCTCTTAAAAGTCCTTTTGTCGAGGATGTTTGGGTCTCCATCACTACACACTCATCCAATATACTTATAGGTTGCATTTACATTCCACCTGCCCATACTAGCGATTCAATTAAGTATTTAAACGACTTATTTCCTTTACTTTCTTCCTCTGGATTTGACTCAATATTTATTGGGGGTGACTTTAACCAACCAGCGATAAACTGGTACCCGAAGTTATCTGCCCCTGCCAGATTTAATTCTTTACTTACCACTATTGATACACTTGGTTGGTCACAGATAGTGAAAGCTCCAACCAGAGGTTCAAACTTCCTAGACCTTATATTTACCCTTAACATTCCAACTTGCTCCACTTCAATTGGCCCTGTTTTTCCAGGTAGTGATCATCGCATAATTATTGCTTGCCTTCAGCTCAAAGCACAGCAATATCCTTCCTATAAAACGTACCGTACACTTTCAAAAATTAACTGGAAAGATTTCCAAACTTTGATTCGCTCACAAGGTTGGGATGATTTTTTCTTAGATTCTGATATTGATGTAGCTGTGAACAACTTTAATCAAAACATGCTCTATGCCCTTGATGTACTTGCTCCAAGAGTCATCAAAGATGTCACAAAATCCAAAGTTTCAAAATGCCCTTATTCTAAAGCTTTGAGAAAGAAGATATGCAGGTTGAAGCATTCCTTTAAACTAGCATTAGACCCTTCCTTACTTCACCGCATAGCTACCATCACAGAAAAACTTTCAAGAGAAAAACAATTTTTATCTACACGTGCTGAAACTGAAGCAATGAAACAACCCAATAAGACTGTTTCTTTAATAAGTCTACTGAACAGCCGCTCACCTTCATCTTCTGAGACTCCTGCCTTCATTAAGACGTCTGATAACACAATTATTACAGACAAGTTTACTATTTCCAACAAATTCAATGAATTCTTTGCCTCAACTCTCGCAATTGAATCCTATCCCCTTCCACAGATATCTATACGTCCTGCAAACTCATTAAATACAGTTGAATTCCGTTTAGAAGATATTACAAAAATTCTAAAGTTATTGAAACCTTCTAATTATCTCGGACCGGACGGTATCCCCGCAGTTGTTTATAAGTCCGGTGGCGAAGACATTCCCTTACTTTTACTAAATATCTTTACAAACTCCCTCAATTCCGGTGTCTATCCGAGCTTCTGGAAGCTCTCTCACATTATACCTCATCATAAGACAGGTCCACGGCACCATGTTTCTAACTACCGTCCAATCCATCATACGCCGGTTATTTCCCGTATTATGGAAAAGATAATAAAGTCGGCGGTCTTAGAATTTGCCTCACAACAAAACTTTTTTAACCCCTCCCAACACGGCTTTCTAAGTCGGAAATCATGTGCCACTTGCCTTACCAGCTTCTTTGACCACGTCACTAAAGAATTCGACGTCGGTAAGTGTGTAATTGTTATCTACTTAGACATGTACAAAGCTTTTGATCAGGTCCCACACAACAGATTGGCACTGAAACTTGAAAACCTAGGTATATCTGATCCACTTTTAACGTGGCTTAAATCTTTTCTTTCTAATCGATTGCAATCTGTAGATATTAACTCATGCATTTCATCCTCTCTTCCAATTACTAGCGGAGTAATTCAAGGAAGTGTATTAGGACCTCTTTTGTTTTTAATATACATTAATGATTTTAGCTCCATCCTTCAGACTGGCACCCCATTTCTCTTTGCTGATGACTGTAAACTAGTATTTTCCTTTCCTGCTCATCAAAAAGTAACGTATATCAAACTAATTCAGCAAGACCTCCAAGCTATAAGTGAATGGAGTAAAATATGGCTCTTACCTTTTTCAGTGAATAAATGTAGTGTCTTGCCTATTCGCTGTACTATACCAGCCGGCACCTTAAAGTTATTAGAGTCAGATATTCCCATCACCTCTTGCGTCCGCGACTTAGGCGTTTTATATTCAAACTCTCTTAACTTTTCAGAATTTGTCCATAAACAAGCAACCAGAGCCAAACAAATGTTAGCAAGAATTAATATGAATATACATGATAAGCAAGCAAAGCTAATACTTTACAAAACCTGCGTCCGGCCAGGACTTGAGTACGCTTCATTTTTACACTCTAACCTAAAAGTAGTTGATAAACATAAATTAGAATCGCTTCAACGCTC
>NZ_JBOFKN010000094.1:0-18823 GCF_051657365.1 Paraclostridium sp. | reverse complement strand
CTTCTGGAGCTTTATCTATATTAGCGAAGTCTACTGCTTCTCCTAATTGATATCTATCGAATAATGTTTTTGTTATTGCTGCAGTTAATGTAGTTTTACCGTGGTCAACGTGACCTATAGTTCCTATATTAACGTGTGGCTTGTTTCTTTCAAATTTAGCTTTAGCCATTTTGAATTCCTCCCTTATTTTGTATTTGTTAATGCTTACATTAAGCTTATGCTAAGTATTTTACTATTAATTATTTCTGTTTTCAAGATATTTTTCCAATTTTCTCTTCACTCTTTGTAGAGCATTATCAATTGATTTTACATCTCTATCTAATCTGTCTGCTATATATTGATATGACTTCCCATTTAAATACAATTCTAAAACTTCTAATTCTAATTTACTTAAAATTTCATTCATCTTTGACTCTATATTTTTAAGCTCTTCTTTACTTATTATTAACTCCTCTGGATCAGTTATTATACTTGTAGCTATTATATCTAATAGCGTTCTATCTGATTCCTCATCATATATAGGTTTATTTAAAGATACATATGAATTAAGAGGTATGTGTTTTTGTCTTGTTGCAGTTTTTATTGCTGTTATAATCTGTCTTGTTATACATATCTCTGCAAAACATTTAAATGAGTTTGTCTTACTTCCGTCAAAATCTCTTATAGCTTTATATAAACCTATCATACCTTCTTGGATTATATCTTCCTTATCAGCTCCAACTAAAAAATATGACTTTGCCTTTGCTTTAACAAAGTTTTTATACTTAGTAATAATATACTCTAGTGCTATTGTATCCCCTTTATTAGCTTTTAATACTGTTTCATATTCCTCTTGCTGCGAATTACTTACAAATTCAAAACCCTTATCTTTAGCTACTAACATTTTTTATCTCCCCCATTACTTAACTTCATAGGTATATTATAGTTTAAAAAACTTAGTATTTTCAACGGTTTCTACGAATGTTCTCAAGTTTCGACAAAGTTTCTTTATCTAGTCTATCTTCTAACCAATTTCTCTGAATTTTGCGTTGTGAACTTGTTTGCTTGCTTTTCATCCTCATTTTAGCTTCTTCAACATCTATTTTCAACTCTCTAGATGACACTCTAGTAGCACCTTTTCCTAAAATTATTTGCTGTTCTGCATAATCATTTGTAGCTACTTTAACAACATCATATTTATGTAATGATGTTATTAATTTCTCAATATAGCTATCTGCAGTTTGATGCTCTTTTGTGTATACTACAGTTATATATTTTCTTTTTTCAACTTTTTCCATTGAATTTTTTACATTATATGCATCAAAAACTACTATAGCCTTTTGACCTGAAAATTCGGCATATTCTATAATAATGTTAATTAATTTTTCTCTAGATGCATCTAGATCATCTATCGCTATACGTTTTAAATCTTCCCATGCATTTATAATATTATATCCATCAATTATTAGATAATGATTGATTTTTCTTTTCATTATCTACTTAGTACCCATTCTTTGTTTAAATATTTCATATAGAAGAATACTTCCTGCTACTGATGCATTTAGTGATGTAACATTCCCAACCATAGGCATTTTAACTGTAAAATCACAGTGTTTTTTTACTAACCTTGATATTCCAAAACCTTCACTTCCAATTACCAAACCTATTGGTCCTGTTAAGTTTTGTTCATAGAATGTTTGACCATCCATATCTGCTGCTGCAATCCATAGACCATGTTCTTTTAATGTTTTTAAAGTGTTAACTATATTAGTTACTTTACATACAGGAACGTACTCTACAGCTCCAGCAGATGCCTTAGCTACAGTTGGTGTTATATGAACAGATCTTCTCTTTGGTATTATAACTCCATGAGCTCCTACAGCATCAGCAGTTCTTATTATTGACCCTAAGTTATGAGGATCTGTTATTTCATCTAATATTATAAAAAATGGGTCTTCACCTTTATCCGATACACTTTTAATTAATTCATCTAGTTCATGATATTTATAATCACTTACATTTGCAATTACACCTTGATGAGCATGACTTGTACTTATTTCATCTAATTTATTTCTATCTACATATTGTATTATTATATTTTTTTCTTTCGCCATAGCTACTAACTTTTTTATAGAGCCTTCTTTAGCTCCATTTGCTATCATTATCTTATCTATTTCTCTATCGTTTTTTATAGCTTCTATAACTGGATTTCTTCCTTCTATGTTTGCCAAACTCTTCACCGCCTATAAATTATTAAACTTTTCTCTTATTTGTATAATGTTTCCACACGTCATTTTTCCTTCTGGACAAGGTCCTTTTATACATTTTGGTCCTATATTTTTAAATAATATAGGTGATATCTCTCTTACTTGTCTTAACATTTCCACAGATAAGTCTCTTATTTCCCACTGTGCTCTTTCACAACATCTATGATTAAAGAAATTATATAAACTTCTAGTGTTCATAGTAAATACCATCTTTGTCTCACATGCATTAGGGAAAACATATCTTGCATCTTCTATTGCTTTTTTCTCTGCATTCCTTTTAGCTTCTTTTTCATTTTTTCCACATTTTATTAAATTATTATAATGTTTTTCAAATAAAATATCTACTAACTTATCATATGATTCTTGGTCTTTATTCATAGCATCTATAAATACCGCTTTAGCTTCCTCTATTCGCTCTATTTCAGGAGGAACTATATATTCAAATTGATTTAGTTTAACATATCTTTGACTCTGTTGTGAAAAACTAGCTATACGATGTCTAACAATCTGATGAGAACAACTTCTTGAAATACCCTCTACAGCAAATGTAAATGTAACATGCTCTAATGGAGATTCATGTCCTATATTTATTAACATATTTAAAAACTTTTCTACACTTTCATCAGTTAAATTTTGTTCTATTTCATCTACCCCTACAGAAGAGTAGCATAATTTTGCAGCCATTGATATTACCTTTTCAGGTTCAGGCGTATGAGCTATTACTTTAACTTTCATATGTATACCTCCTTAATAGTTTATTATATTATTATACCTTATTTTGTCTAAAAATGGAGTTTATCAAGACAATTAGAGTGATTCTTAAGTAAAAAGGAGCTATTCTCTAACTCGAGATAGCTCCCCCTATTTATTATATACTCTCTTCTGTTATTTCAATCGCTCTTTGAATTATCTCTTCTAATCTTTCATAGTCTTTTTTCATATGCAGATAACCTATTAAAGCCTCAAATGCAGTTGCATTTTTATAATCTATAATGTCTGCATTTTTAGGTGTAGTATGAGATTTTTGATTACGACCTCTTTTGTATATTCTATGTTCTTCCTCTGTTAATGTATCTTCTATGGTAAGTATTACGTTAGCCTGCGCCTTAGCTCTTACATACTTTATAGCGGTCTTATGTAAATCATTAACCTTTCTATTTACATTCTTATTTATAAGATATTCTCTTATACGAGATTCATACACAGTGTCTCCTAAATAAGCAAGTACCAAAGGTGATACTGTAGCTAAGTTTATATTATCCATTCTTACACCCTTTTCCATTTAGTTCCTTGTCTTGTATCTTCTAAAACAATTCCCATATCTAATAATTTATTTCTTATTTCATCTGCTAATGCAAAATCTTTATTTTTCTTAGCATCAACTCTATCTTGTATTAATTTCTCTATATCTTCATCTAAGCATTCATCCTGCTTTTTATTTACTATGTTTAAAACATTAGTCAACTCATCAAATTCACTTAAACATTTTCTAGAAAATTCGATTGAAGAATCTTCATTTACATTAGTATTTATAAATCTAGCTAATTCAAATATAACACTTATAGCATCTGCTGTGTTTATATCATCATCCATAGCATTTATAAATTTAACTCTATATGATTCTAATTCATTCATAAACTCTTGTTCATTTTCTTTTAAATTTTCATCTTTTAAGTTACTTAACGTAAACTCTAATTTTTCTTTAGTATTATATAATCTTTCAAGTCCCGCTCTTGACTGTGTTAACATTTCATCACTAAAGTTTACTGGATTTCTATAATGAGCTGATAACATAAAGAATCTAACAACTTCTAAATCATATTGATCTGAAATATCTCTAACTGTAAAGAAGTTACCTTTTGATTTACTCATTTTTTCATTATTTATATTTATATATCCATTATGTACCCAATAGTTAGAGAATGTTTTTCCACTTCTAGCTTCACTCTGTGCTATTTCATTTTCATGGTGTGGGAATGCTAGGTCTTGTCCTCCTGCATGTATGTCTATAGTATCACCTAAATATCTTTTTGACATTACTGAACACTCTATATGCCATCCTGGTCTACCTACACTCCATGGACTTTCCCATCCTGGTTCTCCCTCTTTTTTAGGTTTCCATAATACGAAGTCCATTGGATGTCTTTTTTGAGAGTTAACTTCTATTCTAGAACCAGCTTCTAAGTCTTCTTGATTTTGTTTAGAAAGTTTTCCATATCCTTCAAATTTCTGAGTATCAAAGTATACTTCTCCATTTACTTCATATGCATATCCTTTTTCTTCTAACTCTTTTATAAATTCTATTATTTCATTTATATTATCTGTAACTCTTGGATGTACTGTAGCTCTTGTTATCCCTAATCCATCAGCATCTTTAAAATATTCATCTATGTATTTATCAGCAATCTGTTCAGGAGTTATTCCTTCTTCATTACTTCTTTTTATTATTTTATCATCAACATCTGTAAAATTTTGAATATATGTTACATCATATCCTCTATATTCTAAATATCTTCTAAATGTGTCAAATATTATAAATGGTCTAGCATTTCCTATGTGGAAGAAGTTATAAACTGTAGGTCCACAAACATACATTTTTACCTTTCCTTCTTCAATTGGAATAAATTCTTCTTTTGTTCTAGTTAACGTATTGTATAACTTCATTATATTCACCTCACTGTTATGTTTAAAGCTCTTTTCTAACCATATAATCTATTATAATTTATATTCTCTTTAATTAATAGTACTACTATTATACCCTCCTGCATTTATAAAGAAACGTCTTAATTTATACTTCATCGATTTTTTCTAAAAAGTCAACTTTATTTGATATACACTTATGGTATGTATCCCTATTAATAATGTTCTCATTTTTCATCTTTGTTATTACATTTATGTATTCCTCGCAAAGTTGATTTAATTCCCCCTTTATTTCCTTGATATCTATACTCATACTTTCCTCCTAGAAATATACATTTTAATTATAACTATTTAAAATATATTAAGTTTTTAGTATGAAATCCCTCTATTTTTAAATTATAATCTTTCTTCAAAAAATTACATAAATAAAAAAACCACCTTAAATAAGATGGTTTTTTTATTTATAATAAATTATTTTTTACATATTGAATTCTATTTAAACAAGTTTGCTTACCTATAACAGCTGCTGCTTTTGGTAAGTCTGGGCCATGCATTTGTCCAGTTAATATAACTCTTGTTCCCATAAATAAATTTTTACCTTTTATTCCATGTTCTTTTTGTATTTCTTTTAACATAGCTTTAAAGAATTCTTCAGTTATTTCTTCTGAATTATTTATTTTTTCTTCTAATGAATTTATTAAAGTAGGTATATGTTCTAATTGTAAAAATTCTCTACACTCTTCAGTTTCTAACTTAACTTCATCACCAAAGAATATGTTAACATGTTCTGTTACTTCTTTTACATATTGTAATTTTTCTTTAACAACAGAAACCATACCTTTTACAAAATCATATCTATTTGTAGCATCTTCTTCTGTTATATATCCAGCTTCTATTAAAAATGGTATAGCTAAATCAGTTATATATTCATCTGAAGCATCTTTTATATAATGTTGGTTAACCCAGTTTAATTTATCTGTATCGAATACTCCACCACTCTTAGAAACTCTTTCAACTGAGAAATGTTCTTCTAATTCTTTCATTGTGAATAACTCTTGATTATCTTCTGGTGACCATCCAACTAAAGCAACATAGTTAACTAAACCTTCTGGTAAGTATCCCTTTTGTTTAAAGTCTTCTACTGCAACTGAACCATGTCTTTTACTTAACTTTTTCTTTTCTTTATTAAGTATATTTGGAAGATGTACGAAAGTTGGAGCTTCCCATCCAAATGCTTCATATAAATATACATGTTTTGGAGTTGATGATATCCATTCTTCTCCCCTTATAACATGTGTTATTTTCATCATATGGTCATCTACTACTACTGCAAAGTGATATGTAGGGAATCCATCGGTTTTTATTAATACTTGATCATCTAATTCATCAGTGTTAAATTCAGTTTCCCCTCTTACTAAGTCAGTAAACTTTATTACATGATTTTCTGGCAATCTTAATCTTATTACATGTTCTTCACCAGCTGCTAGTTTAGCTTCAACTTCTTCTTTTGATAAGTCTCTACAGTGTCCATCATATTTTGGAGTTTCTCCAGCTTCTTTTTGTTTTTCTCTAACTTCATCTAATCTTTCTTTTGAGCAGAAGCAGTAGTATGCTTTACCACTATCTAATAATTGTTGTATATAGTCTTTATATATATCTAATCTTTCAGATTGTATATATGGTCCATATGGTCCAACTTGAGTTACTTCTTTATTTTCTCCTAATATAACACCTTCTGTATGGTTAACTCCAGCCCATGCCATAGCATCTAGCATATTTTCTATTGCACCATCAACAAGTCTAGTTCTATCAGTATCTTCAACTCTTAATATGTATTCTCCACCCATTCTTTTTGCAAATAAGTAATTATATAAAGCCGTTCTTAAACTACCTATATGTACAAATCCAGTTGGACTTGGAGCAAATCTTACTCTAACACTCATAACTTTACCTCCTAAATAATATTCTATATATTATAATACCAAATTTAATCAATATTTATAATACAATTTTCTCTTATTAAAATTATAAATACCCTATCTTATTGTGTTTTTATCTGTGGATAAATATATTTTTATATAAAATTAAATAGCATATATATCCACATTTTGTCGAAAATGTTAATAACTTAGTGGATTATATATACTATTTAGCTTTTAAACTATCCTAATTTAACTTCTGATTTAACAAATTCAGATTTTATTCTATCAGCTATATCGTCTAAAGATATTAATTCTTTTTCTGATTCACTTCTTAATTTAAACTCAACTTTTCCATCTGTTATATCTTTACCTACTGTAATTCTCATAGGTATACCTATTAACTCAGAATCTTTGAACTTAACTCCTACCCTTTCATCTCTATCATCTAATAAAACTTCTACTCCCATAGCAAGTAATTCATTGTATATTTTTTCAGCAGCTTCCATTTGCTCTGCTTTCTTTATATTTACAGGCACTACTACTGCATGATATGGAGCTATAGATAAAGGCCATACTATTCCATTTTCATCGTTATGCTGTTCTATTACAGCTGCAGCAGTTCTCTCAACGCCTATACCGTAACATCCCATAACTATTGGCTTGCTCTTTCCATCTTTGTCTATAAAGTTTGCTCCCATAGTTTCAGAGTATTTAGTTCCTAGTTTAAATATGTGACCAACTTCTACACCTCTAGCTATTTCAAGTGGAGCTCCACAACATGTACACTTATCTCCTTCTTGTACATTTCTAAAATCTCCTACTATTCCATCAAAGTCTCTTCCGAAGTTAGCATTTCTTATATGGTAATCAGTTTTATTTCCACCTACACCGATATTACTTTGCTCTGCTACTTCTTTATCTATAAATATATAATCAGCTTGCATACCTATTGGTCCTGCAAATCCAACCTCTGCGTTAGTTAACTCTCTTACTATTTCTTCTCTAGCTAATTCAAAATCGATAACTTCACCTACAGCATTTGATACCTTAACTTCATTAACATCTCTATCTCCTCTTACTAAAACTACAACTGTTTTTCCATCAGCTTCATATATTAAAGTTTTAGCAAAAGTATCAGCTGTTGTGTTGAAGAACTCACATAGCTGATCTATAGTAGTTACACCTGGAGTATGAACTGGCTCTAAATCTTTCATTTCCTCTTTATCTTTTAGGTCATCTACTGAGTGAGCTTTTTCTATATTAGCTGCATAATCACACCCACTACAGAATACTATCTCATCTTCTCCTACAGGAGACTTAACCATAAATTCTGCAGAAGTAGAACCACCTATAGCTCCAGAATCCGCTTGAACTGGACTATTCTCTAATCCACATCTTCTAAATATCTCTGTATATGCATCATACATGTCTTGGTATGATTTATCTAAACCAGCTTCATCTGTATCAAAACTGTATGCATCTTTCATAGTGAATGATTTAGTTCTCATAACTCCAAATCTTGGTCTTCTTTCATCTCTGTATTTAGTTTGTATTTGATATAAATTTAAAGGTAATTGCTTATATGATGTAACATCTTGTCTTATTATATCTGTGAAAACTTCTTCATGTGTAGGTCCTAGACAGTAATCTCTACTATTTCTATCTTTTAGTCTAAACATTTCTGCTCCCATTACATCCCATCTTCCAGACTCTTGCCATAATTCAGCTGGTATTAATGCAGAACATAATATCTCTTGGCATCCTTTTTTATTTAACTCTTCTCTTATTATATTTTCAACTTTCTTGAAAACTCTTATTCCCATTGGCAATTGGTTATACACACCTGATGACATTTTTTTTATCATACCAGATCTCATCATTAATTGATGACTTGTTATTTCTGCATCTGCTGGAACCTCTCTTAATGTAGGCATAAACATTTTTGACATTTTCATATAAAATTTCCTCCTGTTATTTTTTTTATTTATAATCAAAAAAACCCTTCATCTCTATATAGAGACGAAAGGTTGTATTTCCGCGGTACCACTCTAGTTAATTAATATTATAAACATATCAATTCTCTTTATAGGATATAACGGTCCTTACCGTAAGAACTTTTTAACGTTCTTAAGCTCTGAGATTGGTTCAAAGACTTATTTATAGAAGCTCTCACCTAATACTTCTTCTCTGTAAAAAATACTATCTTCTACTATTTCTCTTCTTAGCTTTTTTTATTTCCAATTTATTTAATATCATTTTATAGCAATTATTTAATATTGTCAATCTTAACTAGTAAACATATACTTTGTGCTGATATTCCTTCCTTGTTACCTGTGAAACCAAGGCCTTCTTCTGTTGTAGCTTTGACATTTATACTATCAATGTCACAGTTTAATGCTTTAGCTATATTAGCTCTCATAGTTTGTATATGAGGTGCCATTTTGGGTGCTTGAGCTATTATTGTAGAATCTAGATTGCCTATCGCATATCCTTTTTCTTTTATTAAATTATATACAAATTCTAATAATTTTATACTATCAGCACCTTTGTATTTTTCATCTGTATCAGGGAAGTGCTTACCTATATCTCCAAGTGCTAAAGCTCCAAGTATAGAATCCATTATAGCATGTAGCAATACATCCGCATCTGAATGCCCTAACAATCCTTTTTCATGTGGTATTTCAACTCCACCTAATATTAACTTTCTATTTTCAACTAACTTGTGAACATCATAACCCATTCCTACTCTCATAATTATCCTCCGTTAATTTTTATTTTTTAATATTTGTTCTCCAAATTTCAAATCTTCTTGTGTAGTTATTTTTATATTATCATAAGAACCTTCTATCATTTTAACATTATAACCTATTCGTTCTACTAACATTGCATCATCTGTTCCATAATAATTACCATTATATGCATCTTCATATGCTTTTGTTATAACTTCATACTTAAAAACTTGAGGAGTTTGTACAGACCATAAGTAACTTCTATTTGGAGTATCTATAATATTGCCGTTTTCTCCAACTATTTTTATAGTATCTTTTACCTTAACTCCTACAACTACAGCATTATGTTTTTTAGCTTCTTCTATAGAATTTTTTATTATATCATCCGTAACAAATGGTCTAGCTCCATCATGAACAATTACTACATCACAATTTTTATCAAGCTCTTTTATTCCATTATGAACAGAATCCTGTCTTTCATTTCCACCATAAGTGATTTTTATATTATCAAATCCATATTTCTTTATTACGTTATTTATAAAGTATTCTTCTTCACTTTCTTTTATAACAACAACTATATCATCGATGCTGTTATTATTATAAAACTTATCTATTGTGTGAACTATAATCTCTTTATTATTTAATTTTATAAACTGTTTATTTATATCTTTCTTCATTCTACTTCCAGTACCTGCTGCTACTATTATAACCCCATTCATACTTTCACCTCTTTAGTAAGCTAAAATAATTTATATATATTTTAACACATAGATATTAATAAGTATTATTAAACTAAAAAAGTCTTCAGAATTAACTTCTGAAGACTTTTGTTTAATCTACTTTAGGTTTTCCAAATATCATTCTTCCTGCTGGCGTTTGTAATACTGATGTCACTAAAACTCTTATAGTTTCTCCCATGTATTTTTTCCCACCATCAACTACAATCATAGTACCATCGTCTAGATAAGCAATTCCCTGATTAGATTCTTTACCTTCTTTTACAACTTGTACTATCATATGTTCACCTGGTATCGCTACCGGCTTTATAGCATTAGCTAATTCATTTATATTAAGAACTTCAACACCTTGAACTTGAGCAACTTTATTTAAATTGTAGTCGTTAGTAACAACTTTCCCTCCAAGTGTTTCTGCTAGCTTTAATAATTTCGCATCAACTTCCGCTATATCTTCAAAATCTTTACTACTTATTTCAACTTCTATGTTTAATTCTTTTTGTATTATATTAAGTATATCTAATCCTCTTCTACCTCTAACTCGTTTTAAATCATCAGATGAATCTGCTATATGTCTCAATTCATCTAGTACAAATGTAGGGATTACAAGTTTACCCTCTATAAATCCAGTTTGACATATTTCCGCTATCCTACCATCTATGATAACACTAGTATCTAAAACCTTAGGTGGTATACTTTTTTCTTTTTTAACATTTTTATCTTTATTTGGTGCTAGCCTTGTTAATTTATTTAGGTTAAATATATCATCTTTACTTTTTAAAGCAATTCTGATGCCTAAATAACCTACAAATACATATGTAAATAATGATAATAAATTACCTACTATAGGTATCTTAAGTGATAAAATCAATTGACTTACTAAGTAAGCTATAACAAGTCCAACTATTAAACCTATAGTACCTAATATTATATCAGTTTGAGGATATTTAGATATTTCTCTATCCATATCCTTAGCTATTTTTCTAGATTTATTCATAATCCAAGGTCCCATCATATACACTATGAACCCTATTACTAATCCCACTACTATTGAAGCTATAAATCCATATAGTTCTGATCCGAATGAAAGCATAGGAAAATTTTGAGCTGCCGATATATAAGTTGTCATACCTACTGCAAATCCTAATATTCCAATTATTACTCTTATTATCTTCGATAACAAATTTTCACCCCCTATATTTTTCCTTAATATTTTCTTATTATAATCAAACTATTAACTATATTCAAGAACAAAGTTATATCAAAATTTTATATATGCCTATCTATAAGCGATAATTCTTGCATTTTTATAAGTCCATTTTTTATATACTTAGCTCTTATCTCACCAATACCTTCAACATCATCTAAATCTTCTATAGATGCTCTTAATATATCTTGGAAATCTTCAAAATAATTCACTAAGTTTTCTATTATAGTACTAGGTAATCTATGTATTTTATTTAAAATTCTATATCCTTTAGGTCTTACTGGCATATCCATGCTCTCTGAAAAACCAGTATAACCAATCATTTTAGCTATATTGGCTAAATCTAATAATTCTTCTGATGATAATGATATAATTTTTTTCTTAAATTCACCTAAAGTCATATCATTTCTTTTATAGTCTTTTAAAATTTGATTTTGATCTATCTTTGTAGTTCCCATCAATTCCTCAACCTGCATGCTTAAAAGAGTTCCTTCTATCCCTAATTCAACTATATACTTCTCAATTATATTTGTAACTCTCATAACCATTTCTATTTTCTGAACTACAAGTACTACATCATATAAAGTTACCAAATCTTTAAATTCTAATGCAGTTAAGCTTATTATAGCTTGGTCTAAAACTGATTTATATTTTTCTAGAGTCTGTAATGCTTGATTCGCTTTAGTAAATATTTTTGATATATCTTCAATTACATATTTTTTATCACCTTGATAAACTGTTATAACATTTCTTCTTTGTGATATAGCAATCACTATAGATCCTGTTTGCTTTGCAACTCTTTCAGCAGTTCTATGTCGAGTTCCAGTTTCACTAGTCTCTATAGAATAGTCAGGTATAAGCTGAGCATTTGCATATAGTATTCGTTTTACATCTTCGCTTAATACTATAGCTCCATCCATCTTAGCTAGTTCATATAAATAAGCTGGAGAATATTCGGCATTTATATTAAATCCTCCATCAACAATCTTAGTTACATCATCTCCATCTGCTATAACTATAAGACCTCCTGTTTTAGCTTTTAAAACATGGTCTATACCTAATCTAAGATTTGTACCAGGAGATATCATTTTCAATGTATTAATAGCTTTTTTGCCACTAAAAAAATCACTCATTTTTATCTATTTCCTCCTAATACTATATTTATAGCTTGTCTTACACTATCTACAGGACATATATCTATACCTTTTACATCTTTAACTGCTTCGTAACTACTCTTTGGAATAATAATTTTAGTAAACCCTAATTTTTTACATTCAGCTATTCTTTTTTCTATAAAACTTACAGCTCTTATCTCTCCAGTTAATCCAACCTCTCCAGTTATAGCAACATTCCCATCTATAGGTATATTTCTAAAACTAGAAGCTATAGCCATTACTATTCCTAAATCTATAGATGGCTCATTTATTTTTATACCACCAACAATATTTATATATACATCCTGATTTTGTATTTGCATACCAACTCTTTTTTCTAAAACTGCCATAAGCAAGGATACCCTATTATAATCAACACCTGTTGCTGTTCTCTTTGCAATTCCAAAACTTGTTGGGGACACTAGTGCCTGTAACTCTAATAACATTGGTCTCGTCCCTTCAACCGTCGATATAATAACTGAACCAGCTACATCTTTAGGTTTTTCAGCTATCAATATTTTGGATGGGTTTTCTAATTCTACTAACCCAACCTCTCTCATTTCAAATACACCTAATTCATTTGTAGATCCAAATCTATTTTTAACAGCTCTTACCAATCTATATGTATTGAATCGTTCTCCTTCAAAATATAATACCGTATCAACCATATGCTCTAATACTTTTGGACCTGCTAATGCACCTTCCTTAGTTACATGTCCAACTACAAAAGTTGATATACCCATTTTTTTAGAAATCTTCATAAACCTAGAGGTACCTTCTTTTATTTGGCTTACAGTTCCTGGAGCAGATGTGATTTCTGGACTAAAAACAGTTTGTATAGAGTCTACTATTATCAAATCTGGGCTTATACTTTCTAGATGAGCTTCTATTATACTTAAATTATTTTCAGCAAATATATATAAATTATCGGACTTTATTCCTAATCTTTGAGCCCTCATTTTTATTTGTGATGCAGATTCTTCTCCTGATATATATAATACTTTTTTCCCACTATTAGCTACATTACTAGATACTTGTATAAGTAATGTAGATTTACCAATACCTGGATCTCCTCCTACTAAGACTAAAGACCCTTTAACTACTCCACCACCTAAAACCCTATCCAATTCATTTATACACGTAGAAAATCTTTGTTCCTTTATAGTTTCTATAGAGTTTATATTTAAAGGTCTAGATGCCGATTTATCTATAACAAATACTTCTTTACTAGAATTAGAACGTTTTTCTTCTATTTCTTCAACAAAAGTATTCCATTTATTACATTCTGGACATTTACCTAGCCATTTGCTATTTTCATATCCACACTCTTGACACACATATTTAGTTTTTATTTTTGCCATTTATAAACTCACCCTTATGTAAATTTTTTATATAGTATTAATTTTAACATATATAACCATTAATATGTTAAATTTATAATATATAAAGGAGCTTATTTAAAGCTCCCTTGTATATCTTACAACTTACTTTCAAATACAACTTTATCATTTATAATTTTAGCTATAATATGATCCCCTTTATTTACATTTTCACTCAACAATTCTTCTGCTAATTCATCTTCCAACTCTTTCTGTATAGCTCTTTTTAAAGGTCTTGCTCCATATTCTAAATCAACTCCATGCTTAGCTATAAATCCTATAACTGACTCATTTATATCTAAAATTATATCCATTTGTTCTAATCTATTTATTAATTGGTTTATCATTAACCTTGCTATGTCATATAAATTATTTAAGCTTAATTTATGAAAAACTATTATATCATCTATTCTATTTATAAACTCAGGTCTGAATCTATTTTTCAATTCTAAAATTATTTTATCCTTCATATCATCGTAATCGTTCTCTTGTATTTTTACTTCATTATGATGATTAGCAAATCCAATTGATTTTTGTTTTGTTATAGATGTTGCACCTAAATTAGACGTCATTATAATTACCGTATTTTTAAAATCTACAGTTCTACCTTTAGAATCTGTCAATCTACCTTCATCTAGTATCTGTAACAATATATTAAATACATCTTCATGCCCTTTTTCTATCTCATCAAACAAGACTACTGAATAAGGATGTCTCCTAACACTTTCTGTTAATTGCCCTCCATCATCATGCCCTATATATCCAGGTGGAGAACCTATTAATCTAGATACTGAATGTTTTTCCATATATTCAGACATATCTATTCTAATTATCTGATTTTCATCTCCAAAATGAGCTTCAGCTATAGCTTTACATAACTCTGTCTTACCTACACCTGTAGGACCTAAAAACAAAAATGATCCGATTGGTCTTTTAGGATCTTTGAGTCCTGACCTTGATCTTCTTATTGCTTTTGATACAGCGCTTACAGCTTCATCTTGCCCTATAATCCTCCCATGAAGTATTTCCTCTAAATTTAATAACTTATTACATTCTGATTTAACTAATTTATTTACAGGTATACCAGTCCAAAGGCCAACAACTTCTGAAACTATCTCACTAGTAACTAATAGAATATCTTTTTGTTTTTTATCATTATCTATTCTAACTCTAGATGCTGATTCATCTATTATATCTACTGCTTTATCTGGAAGATATCTGTCTGTTATATATCGGCTTGATAATTCAACTGCAGTTTTTATTGCATCTTCTGTTATTTTCACATTATGATGATTTTCATACTTTTCCTTTAGGCCTTTTAAAATTTTAATTGCATCTTCTTTATTTGGTTCTTCAACTATAATAGGTTGTAGTCTTCTCTCTAAAGCTACATCTTTTTCTATACTTTTTCTATATTCATCTATAGTTGTTGCGCCTATTACTTGTATGTCTCCTCTAGATAGAACTGGTTTTAATATATTAGATGCATCCATTGAATTTTCACCTGTAGCTCCTGCTCCTACTATAGTATGCATTTCATCTATAAATAATATTATTTCTTTAGCACCCATAACTTCATCTAATACTTTCTTTATTCTTTCTTCGAATTCTCCTCTATACTTGGCTCCAGCAAGCATTCCACCTATCTCTAAATTATATATGGTTTTGTTTAATAATGATTTAGGTACTTCCTTATTTTCTATTTTAACAGCCAATCCTTCAATTATAGCTGTTTTACCCACACCTGGATCTCCAATTAAAATAGGGTTGTTTTTGGTTCTCCTACTTAAAATTTGAACTATTCTATGCAGCTCATTTTCCCTTCCAATTAGAGGGTCTATCTTATTTTGCTTAGCATAGTCATTTAAATTTATAGCATATTTTTCTAAAGTTGGTATTTTAGGTTTTTCCTTATTTATTTCTTCACTTTCAATTATTTCTCTATTAAATCCTATATCATATTCTATATCTATATATTCAGCTATAGATTTCACTAATACTTGCTTATTTATACCTTTTTTCTCTAGTATCTTAACAGCTAAACTGCCCTCTTCTTGTACAAGTGCCAATAATATATGTTCAGTATCTACTATATTACTTTTAAATCCATTAGCGAACATAAATGATGTATCTAATATGCTTTTGCTTCTAGGACTTAAAAATACATCATCTGTGTTATCATTTATTCCTATCCCGTATATATCTATAATCAGTTTACTTAACTCACTATCTTCTATACCTAATTCAATTAAAATTTTTGAAGCAATTCCCTTTTTTTGCTTAACTAAGCCTAGCAGTATATGCTCTGTTCCAACAACTCTATGGCCAAATTCTTTTGCACAAGTAATAGATATATCTATCACTTGTTGAGCATTTTTTGTAAATTTATCAAAATACACTAAAATCCCCCTCCTTTACATTAGAGTGTTCAATATATTTTAACTAGATAATTTACTAGTTTTATTGTTCCATTGTATGCATTTTGAATAATAAAATTTACTAGATAATAGTTAAAAAATAAGGGATTAGACATATATCTAATCCCTTATTTTTTAACTATTATCTGAACTTAATATTATTTTATGTGCTAATTGTACTGGAACCTCTTCATATTTATCTAATTCCATTTCAAAATATCCTCTTCCTTGAGTCATAGCTCTTAAATCTATTGCATATTTAAAAGTTTCAGCTTGTGGAGCATTAGCGTATATAACTTGCTTTCCATTATCTATTGGCTCCATACCCAAAATCCTACCTCTTTTTTTATTTATATCCCCCATTACATCGCCCATATACTCATCAGGAACAACAATAGTAAGCTTCATTATAGGTTCTAATAAAATAGGTTTGGCTTCCTCTATACCCTTTTTAAAGGCAATACTAGCAGCTAACTTAAATGCCATTTCAGAAGAATCAACATCATGATATGATCCATCATAAAGAGTAGCCTTTATATTTGTTACAGGATATCCAGCTAATATTCCTTTTATCATAGACTCTCTTATTCCTTTTTCTACTGCTGGTATATATTGCTTCGGAACAGAACCTCCAAATATATCTTCCTCAAATTCAAAATCATTTTGAGATCTTTCAAATTTTATTTTTACATCTCCATATTGTCCATGTCCTCCTGATTGCTTTTTATGTTTACCTTGAACATCAGAGCTTCCTTTTATAGTCTCTCTATATGCAACTTTTAAATCAGTTAAATCTATATCTAATCCAAACTTTTCTTTCATCTTTAATTTTGCTATATTTATATGAAGCTCACCTTGCCCACCAATTAAAACCTGTTTAGTTTCTGTATTTCTATTCCAAGTTATAGTAGGATCTTCATCAGATATTTTATTTAATACTGTGCTTATTTTATCCTCATCCCCTTTATTTTTAGGCTGTATAGCAAAATATATCTGAGGCTTAGGAATTTTAATACAATCTTCTAATTCTTCATTTTGATTTAATGATATACTATCTCCTGTTTGAAGAGAATTAACTTTAGTAGTAATTATAATATCACCTGCATTTGCCATCTGAACTTCTGATAACTCATTTTTATCAAAAGTATATATATTATATATTTTTTCTTTTATATTTTTATTAAGATTATATATATCCATATCTTTACTCATCTTTCCTTGCAAAATCTTAATATATGACATTTTCCCAATAAATGGATCCACTATAGTTTTAAATACCATCCCTTTAAGTTTTTTCTCTTTTTTATCGAACTTAGGCTTTAAATAAGTAGCTATAATATTTAGAATTTCTTTTGTACCTATATTATTAATAGTAGATCCACACACAACAGGTATTATATCCCCGCTCTGTATTCCCAATGTTATTCCCATTTTGATATCTTCATCTGTAAGTTCTTCTCCACTGAAGTATTTTTCTAGTAAATCATCATCTGACTCTGCTATTAGCTCCATTAAACTTTCCTTTATGCTATTAGCTTCCTCTTTGAATTCATTACATAAATCTGACATATCTTCAAATATATTATGTAATTTTTTAAATTGACCACCCTCATATACAGGCATATACATAGGTACAATTTTATTACTATATTTTTCTCTTAGTTCTTCTATTAAATCTTTATATATAGATTTTTCATTATCTATTTTATTTATGAATATAAGTTTAGGTATAGATTCTCCTGTAACTTCTAAAGATTTTTCAGTTCCAACTTGGATATTAGTAGTTGCATCAACTACAATAATTGCTACGTCACTAGCAGATACAGCTGAAATAACATCTCCAGTAAAATCAGAATATCCTGGAGTATCTAATAAATTATATTTATAATTTTCATATTCTATAGGAACTAAATTCATACTATATGTCATATTTGTCTTGTCAGTTAATTTAGGCATTTTACTTGAAGTTTCAGAAGTATAAGCCATTGCTTCGATTAGATTAGTTTTACCACAACCGCTATGTCCTAATATAGCTACGCTTCTTAACATATTACTATCATATACCTTCATACTTAAGCACCTACCTTATATCATTTTTATAATTTATATGCATTTAATATAAGTCTTTATGTGCAATTATTCTAAAAAGTATATTAGTATCAATAATAAATACATTTTGTTTACCGTGAAACATATATTAGTTAAAAACAAAAATGGAGAGTACTTACTAAAGTAAGTACTCTCCATTTTTTTAATTAAAAAAGATTACGCGGCTACGTCCTACTCTCCCAGGCAGCTTCCCACCAAGTACCATCGGCGCTAAAGAGCTTAACTTCTGTGTTCGGAATGGGAACAGGTGTATCCTCTTTGCTATAATAACCACATAATCTTTATT
>NZ_JBOFKN010000093.1:0-19538 GCF_051657365.1 Paraclostridium sp. | reverse complement strand
TTATATACATTAGATGTGTCTGTTATACAATATAGAAATAAATGTATTTATTTATCTTGATTTAAGTTACTCTAAATACATATTTTATTTAATTTCTTTATATAAATATCTATCATTATCAAAAGTTTTATATCCATTTTTATTATAAAACTTTACTAATATATCATAGGGTATATCTCCAGGACAAACCATACCATTTATCCCTACTATTTTATTCATATGATTATATGAATCTGTCTCCATACCATTTTTATACATAATTCTTTTATTAACTTCTTTAATAATATCTTCTAAACTATTTAAAACAAAAGTACCGTGACCTTTCATTTTATCCTTAGATATAAAATCACCTATCTTTACCCAAGAACTATTTCTATCACTCTTTATATAGTCAGGCTTATGACTTGGATATTTCTCATATATAAGATGTAAAACTACACCTTTATCTCTCCAATGTTCACCTTCTGAAGTTAACATATGTACAGTTGCTACTCGTGTCTCTATAAAGTAATCTATATTAAAATAAGTAGCTATCAAATTATTCTCTCTATCTCTAGAAAATTTAAAATACTCGTAGTCTTTAGTTTTAGTAGATGATTCATTTAGTTCATCGTAAAAAGATTTAATATTTTTTATTAAAGATAAATCTTTATTATAGTTTTCTATTTGTTTATATAATTCTATTTGTTTACCTTTTAAATATCTACTTCTTGATTCTATATTTTCTTCACAAGTATTAGATGTTAACCCACAGCTGTAATTAAAATCTAATTCAAGGTCAAATGTGTCTACTATATCAGATTCATAAATATACTCATCTTTAAACAGTAATACTTTAGATAACATATTATTATTTATACATATGTCAATATTAGTTCTATATTGATTCATTTTATTTATACATTGTTTTATAATATTTAACTCTTTATTTATTTCATTTAACTCATATGCTCTGTATTTTCTAAATAGTTTTTTTCATGTACATAAATTTTTAATTCCCATGTTATCCCCCTTCTATTATTTTGTTTATCCAAAAACTAAATCTCCACCTAATATATTTTATTTGGTGGAGATTTATCCCTATTTTTATTCTTCTATAAAATAATCGCTATCTATCTTTTTTATCTCATATATGGTTTCTAAAGAAACTCCAACATTAAAATCAATCATATACTTAGCTAATTGATTTCCATCTATAAGTACAATCTTTTTATTGTTTATATTTTTAGCGTATTCCTTAGCTTCTTTGGTAAAAGTAGATGTAGTTATAAATATACCTTTATTAGCTCCTGGTGTATCTAGTGCTCCTGAAAACTTTTGTATCTCTGGTCTTCCTACTACAGTATCTTTCCATCTTTTTGCTTGTATGTATATACTATCTAATCCTAATCTATCTTCATTTATTATTCCATCAATACCACCGTCACCAGTCTTTTTAGTTGCTCTCCCAGCTTCTTCTCTAGAACCACCATAACCCATCCTTATAAGTAAATCTATAACTAATCTTTCAAAGAAATCAAATGAGCATGTACATATTTTTTCTAGTAGCTCATCTGCTAAAGATATTTTCAACTTTAAAAACGCATCTTCTAGACTTTCTTCTGGAGTTTTGTTTTCATCTATGTCTAAAGCTTTATTTATAGTTGTATTATTTTTATTTGACTTATTTGTAAACTCTAAAAAGCTATCATATCTTTCAAGATCTTTTGATCTAATCTCAGTTGGGTTTTCTTTTAAAAGTTGCTCTCCTAAGTTAGTTATTCTAACCTCTCCTCTTTTAGGAGCTTCTACAAGACCTGCTTTTTTCATATATGTTTTGGACCAGTTTACTCTATTATAAAAAATAGGTGATTTTTTACTTGGTCGAGTTTCTCTTTTCTCTTCTTCTGTAAGGTTACATTGTTTAGCTAATATTTCGTTACATTCTTTGTTTGTATATGTATTTCTATCCGACAATAACTTTAGTAAAGGTAGCATTAGTTCTTCATATGTTGGTATTCCCATTTATATCCTCCAAATTGTATATATTTTAATTCTATATTGGCATCTAAGCCCTGTAAATTTAGGGTTTTTATATTATATAATAAAAATTAGTTTATATATAAAAATAAGCATCAGTTATACTGATACTTATTTTTGATTACGATTTAATCTAAATTAAATTAACAGCAAATTTTTTGCACAAATTTTAAAACTTAAATTATTAGTTTAGTTTTTTCATAGCATTTCTAAATATTTCAAAAATTTTATCTGTATTATTTATAGTATCATTTACTTCATCTTTCAATTCTTTTATTCCATATAGCTGTATTGTTGAGTAATAACTTAAAATTAAATTATACTCATTCATATCCAATAGTTCTAATAACACTATATTGTATTTATCCCATGCTTCTGATTTAAATAAATACTTATTAACTTTATTCAAATCAACATTTTTCTTTTTCAATACAGAGATCATGCTTTTATTATAATTAATCTCATTTTTTATATACTTTATAGCATTCATTTTTTCGAGTCTTTTATCCCAAATTACTCTTTCTTCATTGCTTTTTGATAATTTGTATACCATAAAACTTAATATAGCAGTTACAACTAATTGAATAACATATATAGTGTATATTATTATATCATTTATACCCAAGGTGTTATAGCTCTTTGAGATATCGCCATAATTTTTAATAAAAATTTGTCCTATGAATAAAATACTTATAAATAATCCTATTATTAATGTTATTGCTACTAGAACTACTAATATACCTTTTAAAAATTTTAATTTTTTTTCCATATAATTTTTTACATCTCCTTAACTTAAGATGCTTTACTTTTATTAAACCATGTTCTATTTTTTAACTTTTGTATAAGATTTTCCTTGTCTTTTGTAAATATATCGTCATTACTGTTCAATTCATCTACTAATACTTGAGTTATATTTTCTTTTATTATTTCTTTGCGCTCAGCTATTTCTTTTATCTTAGTTTTATTTATACTGTACTTTAAAAAAGCATATTCACTAATTTCTCCATATAATAAGTCTGTTATATCACCATTTAAATCTTCAAGTTTAATTTTATATGTATCAAAGATCAAATCTTTATTCTCTTTTATCTCTTCGACATTATCAAACTCTTTTACAACTATTCCTGTATCTGGAGATATAATTTCTATCTTCTCACTAATGATCCCCTCTTCAATATATTTATTTACTATTCCCTTTACAGTGCTTTCATTCAAACTAAATCGCTCTACTAGTCTTTCTGGTCTAAACGATTCTATTAAATCTCCATTTATAAATTCTTGTATTTCTTCTGATAGTTTATCCATATTGTCCTTAGATAGTGATTCTCGGTTATTATCATTTATAATATTATCTATGACTAACGATATTATATCTTCACTAACTGATGAAACAAATCTTACTGTATTTGATTTAGTAGATACCTTTATAGTGTATTCTTCATTTCCTTTTTTTATTAAAATATAACCGTTGTCACTACTTAAATACTTATTAAAAACCTTATATACTCCTTGATTTAATACATCCATATCATTGTCATTTGATACACTTATACCAATTTGTTTACATCCTGCTAAAAATGCATATGTAAATGTTAAATTATCATTTGCAAAACTAATAGATTTTATATTTTCTAAAAATGTAATTTCATCTTTATCTATTAAATAATTGTCTAATGCAACTACTAATTCCCCTAGTGCTACAGAATCTTCTTTAGTTAACTCTGATATATCTACAGCTGTATTAGATGATATTTTTTTAAATGTACCATTTATTGATTTAGCAAATAGTTCGATATCTTTATGCTTGGATAATATTTTAATTTCTTCTGATGTAAAGTGTAAGTTTACCTCTAGAAATTTTATTATTTTTAATGCCATCTTATAATCTGATCTAACTTCCACTATATTTTTGTCTATATGATATACGACATCTATAAACCTAGTATCTGTAAATTCAGCACCTCGGTATTTTTTCACGCCTAAATAGCATCTTAATCTTATTAGGTACGTATTTTCTTTTATCTTCAAAGTTGAATATATAGATGTACTTTCATCGCTATCATCAATACTAATTTTATTAAAATTAAATATATTGGACTCCAAATTTTTTATTGTCTCTTCATTACTATTAATCAGTTTAATTTTAAATAATTTAATAGTTGTTTGCCCAGCTAAAACTTTTTCTGATATTATATTATTAGCTATTTGATTATCTTGTAATAGTTCTATATTATTTGATATCCATTCTCTTTTATCTCCTGTAAATTCTTTTAGTTCTTCCATTTCTTTTTCTAACTTTTTTAAATCTGCATTAGTTAAATTATTAAAGTCATCTTTTCTTAAATGCTTGTGATAATCCATTTTTTCCCCCTAATTACTTTATTACCTATAAAATTCAAAAAAAACCATAGTGAATTTTAACAATATTTATAAGTTTTTTCTGATTTCTACACAATTAAATTTATTTCATTTTAAATTATACCATATTTTTCCTACATCTATATATTTTTAAATTAACATTTTATAATTTAATATAAATAAGCCTAGGACTCTTTAATCCTAGACTTATCATAACTTTTGTTTGTTTAATTATTTTAATAAACGAAAGCTATTATTATCATCTAAATTATTACTTCTAAGCTCTCCTCTAAAAGCTTTAGCAAGTATAGATTTTTTAATTACATCTATATTTTTATTGATATTAGTAATTTTTTCAATATTAGCTTCGTTACCTAATACTAGTTCTAGTATACTTACTATTTCTCTTTGTTCTTCAATACTAGGTATAAATATCTCTATATCCTTAATTTGTTGTGCTGATATATTAGGGAATGTAGTTCCTGTCCCAATATTATATATTTCATTTCTCATTGCGTGTATTTTATAATTTATATATCTTTGGTCAACCCCAGATTTAGCTCTTATAGCTGCAACGCCTCTACCTATACAAGCCTCAAATCCAGCTATATTAATTCTTCCTAATGTTGACCCTCTTACACAAAGTAATAAATCTAACTCTTTACACATCTTAGTTGGCTGAGTTGTCCATTTGGATTTTATTGTTTTTGAAAAGTGACTAGGTCCGAATTCAACAGGACCATTAACTAAAGGTACTCCTTTCCCTATGTCATTATAGCTACTTCCCTTAGGGCTTTGTCCCATTATAATATCACATAAATCACTTAGTTTTTTGGTTTTCTTCTCATTACTAACACCATTCTCTTCTCTCCACTTAGCAGTCAACTCACCACTAAAAGCCTTCTCCAAAATAGCAGCCCTTCTCTTCTCAAACCCATTTCTAGCCTCATCTACAAGTTCACGAGCCTTATCAACCTTCTCAAAAAGACTTTCAATCCTCTTAACAATTCTTTCTTGCTCAGCTAAAGGAGGTAGTGGAATTACTATGTTAGACAACTTTTGTGCATTTACACCTGGCTGAGCTATTCCTTTACGTTCCTCCATTATCTGATTCCAATAATCTTGTGTTTTCATAAAATATGACACATATTTTCTATTTATATCTTCACGTAAAGTAAATCTTATCAAGTATGATGCGAACACAGCTTCTACGTCTTCATCGATAATATAATTTTTCCCTGTAGTTGCACCTGTCCTTGCAACTACTATATCCCCTTTATTCAATTTATATTTATCATAATTCTTTTCATATATCGTACAATATGGCACAGTATTCCAGTCTACTCCATTTTCTTTTATATCAGTTATTCTTAAAAACTTTGGTCCTACTTTATCCATAGTTGCGGACTCTGTATATCCATAGTTTATTTTTTCTATTATAAATTTTAATCTAGTCCAACACCAATTCTCAGGTACCTCATAAGGAATCTCCGCCTTAGGCACAAGCATCTCTTCTAACGTCAACTTTTTCTTAGCCATACTACTCACCACCTAAAGCCTTTAATTCCTTAATAACACTCATTAACAAGTCAGTCGCTTCCTCTAATTTTGCTACAGCTTCCTCAGCACTCTCTATAGGATCAGGTAAATCCTCATAATCTAATATACTATCATCCTTAATAAGACCTAAATCAAGGTTATCATTTTTCTCTCTTATATCACTCCTACTTATCTTGTTCCATCTTTCATCTTCTATAGATTCCCTATCTTCAGCTATATAAGCCTTCATAAAATCATCAAAATGACTCTTCTTTAAAGGATTAGTCTTACCAAAGTTTTGCATATTAGTTCTTAAATCATAGAACCAAACATCCTTAGTATTATCCTTCTCCTCAGTTCCTCTAGTAAAGAACAATACATTAGTCTTAACACCTTGTGCATAGAAAATTCCTGTAGGAAGTCTAAGGATTGTATGTAAATTACACTTATCCATTAAGTCCGTTCTTATCTTAGTTCCATCCCCCTCTTGGAAAAGTACGTTATCAGGAAGTACTACTGCACATCTTGCTTTTCCATCTGCTTTAAGCGAACGATATATATGTTGTAAGAAGTTTAACTGCTTATTTGATGTTTGATAAACTAAGTCATCACGAGTAGTTCTCTCTCCACCTTTTTTAGTTCCAAATGGTGGGTTAGATAGTACTACATCATAGTTTTTCATTTGCTTACCTAAGTTAGATAAAGTATCTCCTAAGTATATGTTTCCTTCTATATCATGAAGCATAGCATTCATCATAGCTAGTCTATGAGTATCATGTACTAACTCACATCCTGAGAAAGCTTCACTTCTTTGAAATTCTTGTAAATCTGCTTCTAAACCCCATAAGTCATTTGTTTTTTCTTTTACATGGTGGTCTGCTGCTATCATAAATCCAAATGTACCACATGCAGGGTCATTACATTTCTCCCCTGGTTTCGGATCTATAAGTTCTACCATTATATCTATTAAAACTCTAGGCGTGAAGTATTGACCTGCTCCTGATTTTTTCTCAGATGCGTTCTTTTCAAGTAGTCCCTCGTATAAGTTTCCTAGTCCTTCTTCTTTAGCTGAGTACCAATCTAGATCATCTATACTTTTTATTATTTTTTCTAAGTTTTTAGGCTCTTCTATATTAGTAGAAGCACCGTTGTATATTTCTCTTATTCTTCCATCACATTCTTCTCCTAAGTGTGCAAGAAGTTCTTTATAAAATTTTCTAAGTTCTATTCCAGAACGCTTAGTTAGTTCATCCCATCTATATCCTTCTGGTATATTATCTTCTACGCCTGTTTCTTTTGCCATTTTTAAGAATAAGATATATGTAAGTTCTGTAACGTACTTAGAGATGATAAGTTATCCCATCATCTCTAAGTACGTTACAAAGGTTCCATAGTTTATTTACAATCTCTTGTGTATTCATGTTGTCAATTTCCTTTCTATTTTATTAAATATATAGCTTTAAGTCATGAGCGTATTCATAAGATATCAACTCACCATTATTAGTGTTTAACCATCCACTTTCTTCATGTGATAAGTCAGATATTTTACTACAACTTTTATCACTTAACATATTTATTACTTTGTTTATTACTTCTATTTCACTTTTTGAAAATATATTTAAATTATAGTTATTTTTACTTTTTATTTTAGTTGTTTCACTATAATTATTTTCTTCTATTATTTTTTCAAACTTATCCTCTTCATGAAGTATTAAATCATAATTTTTGTTTTCTATAATGGGTCCATAAGTGTATTTTTCATATCTTAGTCCAGTTATAGATTTTAAACTTTGTTTATAGTTGAAAAAGTCTATATACCATAAATATTTATTTACACTTGTTTTATATAAGTTATCGACTTCGTCTGCAATATATCCTATTAGGTTTTCCACTTTTTCTAGGTCAAATCTTTTAAACCCATTGTATATGCTTGGTTCATGATTTAATCTTGATATTATAAATTCTTTTTCTTTATTATCTTCTACAGAAGTTACACAACTTTGTAGGTTAGTATATGTTTTTTCGCTTATTCTATTGTTTTTGTAAGCATCTTCTACTTTTTCTTTAAAGTAGTTTTCATCTTTTATTATAAGTTTTAGTATATCACTATGACTTTGATTTGCTAAGCTTCCTCTTTCATATCTGTTTATCGTCATTTTTCCCCAATCAAGTATAGCTACTAGTTCTCTTTGAGATATATTATATTTTTCTCTAAAGTTTATAATATCCTTTGGAGTTACAATGCCTGACATAGCTCTGTATCTTTCATACAATCTCTTTAAGTTGTCATTTTCAAGTTCAGATACATATATTCTTTCATTACAGTTATCACACACTGCAATATTTTGTTCTACATCTACGTTATAGCCTTTATATTCATTTATAGTTTCATTTATAATGTGGTATGTAACTTCATCATTACATTCTGGACAAAATACTTTATTCATAATTTCGCCTCCTTTTATATTTCATCTAAGTGAAAAGATATACAAACCAATTTTTCAGGTGGATTATATCTTACTTTTATGTATATTGTTATATATTCATCTAGTTCTAGTTTATATTTAAACTCCCATATATCTCCACTATATTTCGGATTATGGTCCTTGCTTGGTCCTCTAAAATAATTTGATATTTCTAAATCTAAAATGATATCCTTTATATCTTCTTCTACTAATCCATATTCCCTCATAAACTCAACATTTTTATCCCTTGGTGCAAATATTAAATGTCCATTAGCAACACATTTTTTTATTTTTTCTATGTATTGCCTTATCATCTGTTCTTTTATGATTGGTATCTCCTTCTTTCTAACTTTGCCATCTTTTAGAGGCACTTATGTTTATTATTATATTACATTTTGTATATTTTTTATACAGTATATTTTTAAATATATAAAAAGGGACTATAATGCTATGTCCCTTTTGTATTTTTATTAACTTTTATGCTAGTTCATTTTCATCAAACATGTGATCTTTTAGTTTATCTATAACTTCATCTAATTTCTCATCAAATACTTTATTATATCTATTAAAGCCACCTTCTCTTTTAAAGTTACCTATATCAAATGACTCCTTATCTATTATAACTTCTTTTAACATGTATTTCTCTATTTTCTTAAGGTATGATTCTTGAGGCTTTGTAAAGTTAAATTCTTTTTTTACTTTTTTAATAGCATTTTTTACTCTTTCTTCTTTTGATATAAGAGGACTACCTATTGCCTTTTGTCTTATAAAAGCTATTATATCTGCTACTATTTCTTCATTTGTCATATCTTTGTATGCAGCTTTTAAATATTCTTCACTAAATCCAGCATCGTCAAGTATTGCTTTTATAGCTTTTAAATCATTTCTTGTCATTTCCTTTGGCTTTGTACAAAGTATATTAAGAGCAACTATCTGGTTCATATTTTCTTCTATATAATTTTCAAATTCATTTATATAGTCTTTAGGACGTTTTCCTTTTCCATATCCTCTGCTATGCTCTATTAATTCATCATCTTCTTTTGCTATTATTATTAGGTTTGGATCTATTGCTTTTTCATCTAAATAATTTATTAGTTTTTCATTTTTTATAATTGTTTCTATTGCATTTTCTATGCTCATTTCTTTTAGTGATTTTATAAATTCTGCTGGTGATTTATTTTCACTTAAAGATTTAAATACAGCTTCTTCTTTTATAAGTTTTTTCTTTCTTTGTAATTTAGCCACTACTTTGCTTACTATATTCTTTTGAGCATCTATGTTTATATCTTCTTGTAGTTGTTCCCTTAGCTTTTTAAAGCTTTCTTTTGAGTCTACTACTACTGGCTTCATATTTATTACTGGTTCTAGTGCTTCATATAAATTAACACAATCGTATATTTCAAAATGAGTTTTTCCTATTTCATCACATAATCTTGTAGCTCTTCCTAACATTTGTTCATATAATATTCTCGATTTTACTCTTCTCATAAATACTAGCTTATCAATTTTAGATACGTCTATCCCTGTTGTTAGTAAATCTACTGTTACAACTATATTTGGATAAGTTTCATTTTTAAATTGTTTTATAGCTAGTTCAGGATCTTTTAGTTTTCCTGTTATTTTTAATATACTATCATCATCTACTCCACCAAGTAGATCTGTGTATATTTCTTTTAATATCCTAACAATCATATCTGCATGATTATCATTAGTTGCAAATATTAAAGTTTTACCTCCATCATCTGGACTTATATGTTTTGCTACTTCTTTTAGAGCTTCTCTTGTGTGACTTTCTACTATTATTCTTTTGTTAAATGAATCTATTTCAAAGTCAACATCATCTTCAAGTTCTTCCCCATTTATTACTTCTCCTGTTGTTAGGTCATATTTTACTACACTTTGTCCTTTTTTAAGATGTATTCCTTCATCATATAATTTAGTTTTTATAATGTGTGGTGGTTCATGGTCTACTAAGTACCCATCTATTACAGCATTTCTATAAGTATAGCTATATACAGGTGCTCCAAATATTTGTGTTGTATGTAGAGCTGGAGTTGCTGTTAATGCTACTTTAAATGCATCAAAATAATCTATTACTTTTTTATATTTACTTAAGAAGTCTTTTTCGTCTTTATATTCTAGTTCTTCTTCTAGTATTTCTTTGTCTAATATATATCCTCTATGAGCTTCATCGATTACTATAGCATCATAGTCTCCAAATCCCTGGTATTTGGTTTGGATCATCTGAGTACATTATTCTTTTTACCATTGATTGAACTGTCGCTACATGTACTTTTGTTTCTTTATCTATAGTTTTTTCTCCAAGTTTATTTATGTTGTATATTTGATTAAGTGTTTGAAGTTGTTCTATTTTTACTTCTTCGAAAGTTTCACTTGCTTGGTTTCCTAAACTTGTTCTATCTACTAAAAATAGTATTCTTTTAAATCTATTTGTTACTAAAAGTCTATAGATAAGCCCTAGTACTGTTCTTGTTTTACCTGTTCCTGTTGCCATAGTTATAAGAGCGGATTCTTTGCCTTCTTTTATTGCTTTTTCTACTGCTTTTATAGCATCTACTTGATAATATCTAAGTCCGACTCCTTGCGGGTCTTGTAAAAAATCAAAAGATAATTCATCTAGATTTTTATTTGCTTTTTCTAGATCTTTTTCTAATAATTCTTGTAAGTTATTTGGTGTGTACCAATTTTGAAGTACTTTTGGGTTATTTGTACTTTTTCTACAGTCTAGGAAATATACTCCACTTTTTTCTTTTATCTCTTCTATATATTTTCTTCCGTTTGTTGAAAATAGAAATGGAACGTTGTATTTTTCCCACTTACCTACTACATAGTCTTGATGTTCTTCTTTTACACCTTTTGCATAGTTTTTACTTTCTATTATATGACTTGATACGTCTTTAGAGTATTTTTTAGCTTCTATAAATCCTACTAATTTTTCTCCTATAAATAGTGCATAGTCAACAAATACACCTTTGCTATCTTTTGATAAAGTAGGCCATTCTGCTATAGCTATATTTATTCCTTTTTTAGGTCTAGTTCCTTTAGAGTATCTTAAGTTATTTGTATCTGCTTCCCATCCAGCATTTTTTAATTGTTCATCTATTAGTACTCTAGTTTCTGCTTCACTAAGTTTCATATTTTTAGCAGCTCTTTTTAAACGCTCTTTTCTTATTTTGGATTCTTCTGGATTTTGTGCTTTTAGACTTTCTAACTCTGCTTCTACTGATGCTAATTTCTGTTTATATTCTTCTTCTAGTTTTTGCATATCTTCTTGATTGTCATATTCTTTTGGCATTACAAACCCCGTTGGTTCAAAATACCAATCTCCATAAATTTGCATAAACCAAGTTGCAAGATTATATGCTAATTGTAAATTTATTTTTGCTTCTTCTACATTTTCATAACCTTCATGTGCTGCTGGATTTCTTTTTTTTATTAATATATGTAGTATGTTTTCTATTTCTTCTGGTAATAGATCTTCTTTTTTAGAAGTTTTATTTTATTCATTTGACTTCTATCACTGTATAAGTTAACTTCGTTTACGTCTTCTAGTTTTAAAATGTAGTTTACTATGTTTTCACCAAATATCCCTAGTTTGATGAAAGTTGTATTTGAGTCTTGATATATATTTTTCAGCAAACTCGCCAAGTTTAGCAAGCTCTGGCCATTTATTATTTTAAAATTCAAAGTTACTTATTTCAATCACCCCTAATTATAGTTATCTTAAATAATATTATATTATAATTCTATAATTTAGTAAATTTTTCTAATTTAATATACTATAAGATACAAATAAAATTAGTGACTAAAATAGTATTTTAGTCACTAATTTTATTTATATTTATTTAAAAATCTAAGACTTATTACATAAAAGTCTATATTCTCCATCTTTATAAACTTCTCCAATATACTCTATTCCTGTTCCTTCTTCTCCTGTATTTGGATTATATATAATTTCTAATCTAATGCTACATATTAATCTTATTGTAATTCTTTAGTATACATGAGTTTGAGGTTATATAGCAATCTGACGAAACGTTAAAGCCGCGCCCTTCAGGCTTTAGTGCAGGAAGATGCTATATAACCTCAAACTCTCCAGCCAACCCTTAATCTATACTTGAAAATTTATCCACCTCAAACCATCCCTTACTCTTCGCTACTATATTAACAGGAAACTTCTTAATCTGCATATTAAAACTTGGAGCAAAAACTGTATTATATTCATCCATTAGACTATCTATCAAATTATTAAGACCTTCTATATCCATCATCGCCTGAGTAATTCCTACATCCTTTTTCATATCTTCATCTTTATTATAAATATCTATCATATTATCTATTTCCACATTCAACATATCTATCTGCTTTACATAATCATTTAATTTACTTTCATCTGTATAATCTTCTTTTTCCATTTTTTCAATTATTTTATCTACCTGTATAGTATTCTCTTTATCTTGAACACGCAACAACGCTTCTTTATCCATTATTGTATTATCTTTTATATTATATATTACCGATGAAACTGATACATATTCATTATCAGCCTTATTTATTGGTCCATACAACAAAGTTCCTATTATTCCTATTCCTATTAGCCCTACTATTGATGCTATAATCATTCTATTTTTTTTCATAATTAAACTCTCCTTATTTTTCATTTAAATATCCTACACTTATATATTCGTTTTATCTTATATACTATCTATCATTTTTAATTTAATTTTTATCCTTGTATTGCTTTTATTGGATCTAAATTTGCAGCCTTTAATGCTGGTATAGCTCCAAATATTGCCCCCGTTAATATAGACACCACTAACGCCTTTACATATACTCCTGCACTTGGAATAGCCGGTATCCCAATATATGGCCCTACTTGATAAGCTGCTATTGTACCTACAATCATTCCTAATATACCACCTAATATTGTTATTACTATTGTTTCTATTAAAAACTGTAATAATATATCTCTTGGCTCAGCACCTATAGCTCTTCTTATTCCAATCTCTCTTTTTCTTTCAGCTACAGACATATACATTATGTTCATTATACCTATACCACCTATCATAAGAGATACATTAGATAATATTGTTGTAAATCTATTTATAATATTTTGCATATGTATAAGTTCAAATGCTCCTGATTCATCTCCTGTTAAAATATACTCCCCACTATCTTCAGATTTACCTTCCTTGATTTTATCTAAAGCATCAAAGCCAATTTCATCTTTATCATATCCTTTTTTAGCCAGTATTTCTAATCCTGTTATAGGTCCACCAAAAGACCTTTTATTTTCTAATTCATTAAGTGCTTTTTTAGGTAAATAACTTTCTAGTTCTATATAACTGCCTTCATTATTATCATTTTGTTTTACTTCCTTTAAAACTCCAATTACTTCAAAATATTCTCCATCAACATTTATACTTTTACCTATAGCATTTTGAGGTACTTCATTTCCTAAATCGTAAGCTACACTATAATCTATTACTATTGTTTTTCTATCTAAATCTTCTATTGAAAAACTTCTTCCATAAGCTATATCAATTTTACTACCTTTTTTATACTCTATAGTTTTAATAAATTTATAATTACCATTTAAATATATATTCGCTCCATAGCCACCGCCAGTATTATCCCCATATTTAGGTGTAACCCTTTCTATTGAATTCATTCCAGATAACACACCTATATCTTCTTGTGTAAATGGTTCATAAAATGATGGGTCTAAGTTACTCTCATGATTAGGATAAAAAGATATAACACTTTTTCTAAATTCTTCTTTACCACTAGTTTTCTTACCTTGATGTTCTATCCCATTTCCTATGCTAGATACTACAACAACTGAGGTAATACCTAAAACTATCCATATCATTGCAACAATTACACGTAGCTTATTTGTTTTTATATTTTCTAAAGCATTTTTTATAATTACAATCATAGTTACACCTCCTCTATTACTACACCATTTCTAAGTCTAATTACCTGAGTTGCATATTTTAAAAGATCTGGTTCATGTGTAACCATTATTATTGTTTTTCCTTTTTCATTTAAATCTTTTAATAGCTCCATTATGTCCCTACTTGTATCTGTATCTAATGCCCCTGTTGGTTCATCTGCAAATATAATATCGGGGTCATTTACAAGTGCTCTTGCTATTGTGATTCTTTGCTGCTGTCCACCTGATAATTCTAATGGCTTTTGATGTATCTTATCTAACAACCCAACCATTTTAAGCCTTTCCTTTATTCGCTTATCTTTTTCTTCCTTAGAATATTTATCATTGTATATCATAGGAAGTTCTATATTTTTGTATATATCTAAGGTTGGTATTAAATTAAACTGTTGAAATACAAATCCTATGTTAGTATTTCTAAATCTTGAACGCTGTTTCTCATCTAAATTTGTTACATCGTCACCTTTATATAAATAATTTCCTTCATCAAATTTATCTAAAAACCCAAGTATATTTAAAAGAGTTGTTTTACCACTTCCAGATTGACCAACAATCATTAAAAAATCACCTTTTTTTATTTTCAAATCAATAGATTTTAATACATGTAACCTATCTCGTCCCATTGGATAATATTTTTGTATATTTTTAAGTTCTATTATATTTTCAGTCAAATTTCTATCCTCACCTTTTCTTTTATTGATCTCTTCCTGTATAGACCTTTTCTCCCTCTTTAACATTGCTGTTTAGCGCATCTTTTATTATTTCATCATTTTCACTTATGCCTTTTTCAACTAGGAAATAATCATTTTTCTTTTCTTTTACATTTACTTCTACTTTTTTTACTATATTATTTTTAACTTTATATACGTAGTATTTATCTCCCTCTTGTAATACTGATATATTTGGTATTTTTTTATCATCAGAACCACTAAGTGCCACGATTTGAACATTTAACCCATTTTTTAAATTTGCTTGATTTTCTATGCTCATATTCACTTCATATTTAGTCATTCCAGCATCAGCTCCCATGCCTTGATCTGCCTCTTCACCTTCATATGGTCTATCTCCTATATTTGTTATTAACCCACTATACTTATCATTAGTAGCCATAACATTTATTTCTACCCCTTGGTCTAATCTTATCTTGTATGAATCTCTTTCATTTACCTGTCCTTTTACATATAGGTCTATTGTCTCTAATGTCATTAAAGATTGATTTTCATCCACACTTTCGTTTAAATATACTTTCCCACTAAATGGGGCATATACTGTTGAGTATGCTGTTTTATTAAGTTGGTTAACTTGATTATTTAATTGTTTTATTTCTGTGTCTATAGCCAACTTAGTTTCTTCATCAGGTGCATTTGATTTTTCTTTAATCTTTGCTGATATTTCTAATTTTAATGATTCTATTTCTTTTATTTGACTACTATTTTTACATGTAAAAAGTGGTGATCCTTTTTCTACATAGGAGTTATTTTCAACCTTTATTTGGCTTAATTCCCCTTGTTCTGAATTTATAGATATTTTCTGTGACTTTACTGGCAATAGTTTACCGTTCATAAATATTTTTTCTCTTCCAGGTACTTGATATAAATCTACTGTACTGGCTTCTATTCTTTGACGTTTATTCTCTTTGCTAAATTGTATGTATCCATATCCTCCACCTAATAATAAAGCTATTGATGTAACTACTACTATTACCTTTTGATTCTTATTTAACTTAATTTTGCTTTTTATTTTCATTATTTATTTCCTCCAACCGTTCATCTTAATTATTGTTAATTTGTATCTTATACTTATTAATTCGAAAGAGAATATGCTTTATCTATCACTTTTTATAAAAAATTATAAAAAAAATAAGATTACTTTTCAGTAATCTTATTTTTTGCTATTTATATTTGTATATTTTCTAGAATAAACTAATTAGTTTGTCTATCTAAATCAATTTTTATATCTTTTTCTATTTCTTCTAATTTAGGTTCTATTTTTTTTCCATTTTCAACAAAAGTTCTTTTGTATGCAGTAAGTGTAATATACTTAGCTGATTTATCAATTTTATTGTCTTCTAAATTTGCTATAAGCTGACCTTTGTTATTTGTACCATGATAAATATCAAATTCTATTTCATTTCCTAAATCATCTTTCCCTTTTAATAAAAAATCTACTTGATTATTAAAAGCTTTATCATTTTGGGTAAATAGTATTTTTTGAGTTAATGGAGTGTAAACAAATTTTTCTAAAGTTATTTTTTCACCATTACCAAAATCTATTACTTTGTTTATATCTATATTTTTGATGTCTTTATTGATTTTACTAGTATCAAAGTTAAATTCAAATACAAATGGACCTTTTGTAAACTCTTGTTCTATCATTTTATTTTTTTCCTCTTTGTATCTACCTACACCATCAAATTCTAATTTCACATCTATTGTTCCTTTGTATTTACTAGTATCTAATCTAAAGAACATAACTTCATCCATATTATTTTTGCTTACTTGTCCCAAGCTAGAAGAGAATGATGCATCTACAAATTCTCCATTTATATAAAGTTTCGGAGCTTTTTCTCTCCAAAGATTTTCATTTTTCCCTATATTTTTTTCACTTATTGTTGTTAAAGATACTATAAGTTCATCATCATTTAATATAGCCTCATTTAATCTTAACGTTATGTCTCCTTTAGTTACTGATTTATTGATAACCTTAATATATTGCTCTTCTTCTGTATTAATACCCACTGCCGATTTTATATCAAATACCAAATCTGATATTATCTTAGATGCATATGTTCCAACAGGTGTAAATGTTATAATTCCTAAACTTACCACTGCTACTGAAGCTACTGATATATATTTTTTATAGTTATTATTTTTTTTACCTATAGATTGTTTAAATTTTTTCTTTATCTTCATTTTTTCTATATCATTAAAATCTTCTCTTTCATATTCATTTAAATCTACTTCAATGTCATTTAGCATATCATATATGTTTTTATCATCATTATTTTTCATAATTATTCACTACCTTCCTCCAAGTTTGAATATATCCCTTAACTTCTTCTTACCTCTTGATACTCGATTATAAATCAAATCTCTGTGCATTCCAGTTTCTTCACTTATAGTATCAATGTCCTTTTCTTCTACATATAGTTTTAGGAATAATTCTCTATCTCTTTCTTTAAGTTGATTTAACATATTTTCTAATTCTGAGCTAATTTCATTTTCTATTAGTTCTTTGTGGGAATTATCTTCTGTTTTGATTTCCACATTATCAATAGTTTCATTTTGTAAGTCTTTTAAGTACTTCCTTCTATAATCAATAGTTTTATACTTGGCTATACATGCTACCCAGTTTTTAAATGTACTTTTTTCTTCATCAAAGCGGTCTATATTGTTCCATATCCCTAGAAGAATATCATTTATACATTCATCCTGATACATTTCTAAGTTATACAAGTTTTTCTTAACAATGGATTTAATTATCCATCCATAATGATCTAATACATATTCTAAAGCCTTATCATTTTTTTGCTTAAGTTTTAGAATAAAATTATCTTCAGTTACTTTCATTTTATTTCCTCCAATAGGCCTATTGTCTTAAATTTTATTCTCATATATTAATTCGAAGCACCTATATCAATATCTATCAAATTTTTAAATTTTTTATATTTTACTTTTTCTTACCTTTGTAAATAACTTTATTATCATACCCTTAAAATGTATTGATTAAAATATAAATTAAACAATAAAAAATAAGAGTTATATATATTTTAAAATATATAACTCTTATTTTTTATTAAAATTCTATAATACTATCCAATGATAGATACTTTCTTATTTGTTGCATCAAGTTCAATAATACATCCAATAGGTAGAGTTATCATCGGGTGTGTATGACAACAATCAAACTCAGCTAAAAACGGAATTTTTTTATCACCTAACACTTCCAATAATATTTCATATGGTTTTCTACCTGTTTTACAATCATTGAATAATTCATGTTTACCTAAAATAATTCCTGAAACTTTTTCAAATACTCCACTTAACTTTAACAACGAAAAACTTCTCTCTATATTTGCACAATCTTTTAAAGAATCCTCAATAAACAGTATATCTCCTTCTTTTATTTCAGGCATATATTCAGTATTCCATATACCCGTCATAGTATTTAAATTCCCTCCAATTAGCCTACCTTTTACTTTTCCATCATAAACTGTAATTAACTCATTATCTACACCTTGTTTTTCTCTATCCTGTTTTTCCCAATCTATATACTCATCTGTCCAAAACTCTGGGTTTTTAATTTCATGAGGTAAACTAATTTCATTTACTAATATATCTTCAAAATATTTATATGTCATATCTACAAAAGGTTCCAATTCTCCAAATGAAGCTACCAGTGCTGGTCCATAGTAAGTTGAAATACCTGTTTTAGCATAAATTCCTAATAATATAGCTGTAACATCTGAGTAACCTATTATAGGTTTTGGATTTTTTTTAAATGCTTCATAATCTATATATGGAAGTATTGAATTTGAATTCATCCCTCCAATAGTAGACATTATACACGCTACATCTGGATTTTTTATTAAACTATTTAGCTCTTCAGCTCTTTCTTTAATGCTTCCAGACCTATAAAAATCACTCTTTCCAGTTAAGTTTCCTTCTACAATTTTAAATCCTTTGTTTTCTAAATATGTAATACCTCTTTTAAATCTCTTTGGTGTAAAAGCTGTTATAGGTGTTGATGGTGAAAATATACCTATAGAATCACCTTTTTTTAACTTAAACTTATTTTCCATAATATTACATCCCATCTAATTTTTTAATTTTTATCCTACCACAAACGTTTAAAACAAGTCAATATATTCTTTTAAAGTTCCAACTAAAAAGTCTGTTTTCATTATAGATATTATTAATCTCTAGTTATCATATAATTAAATTAATAATTACTATATAATTATTAATTATTTTGAGTTGAGGTGAGTTAATGGATAATATCAAGGTAATATTTTTCGATATGGGAAATACATTATTACATTTTCATAAATTAAAATCAGATATGGAAAAAAATACTCAAGGATTAATATATCTAACAGAGTATTTAAATAAATTTAATAATAATATAAATTTAAAAGATGTAGAAGAAAATTTTTTTGAAGTTTGGATGGATAAAATTAAAGA
>NZ_JBOFKN010000092.1:0-1589 GCF_051657365.1 Paraclostridium sp. | reverse complement strand
AGTATATTATTTATCTAAAAATATTAAAATAGTATTTTAATAGTTGACGTATAAATTTAAGAAATAATATTGAAAAGTAGATAACTAAATTTTAATTAAACATAGATTTAATAAAAGCTACTTAACACTATAATTTTTAGATGAGCTATAAATAAAAAAATATAAAAAGAGTAAATTAGTTGGATAAACAATATATCCCAGAGTTTAAACTCTGGGATTTTAATAATCATAAGTGAGGAGAGAATGATAAAAAAAACAATAATACTATTTATATTAACGATAATATTAGGATGTAGAAGTACTGAAAAAAAAAGAGAGCATATAATACTTAAAGAATCACTTTATTTTGCATAGAAATATGTATAGATAATATTCAAATTGAAGGAATTGCTAAAAATATTGGAAAATCCTTAGAAAATAAAAAATTTATAAATTTATTTAAGCAATATTATAGAACCTCATATGAAATCTATTCTTTTTTAGAAAATGAAATTCTTTTAGAGATAGAACCGACTTTTATAGGAATATGGACATATAAAGATTTTATTCCACTTAGAGAGTTCTATAATTTAAAAACTAAAGAAATAAAGGGAAAGTTATACTCATAATGATAAAAAATGTAAGACTATTCACATAGTAGATATGAGAGAAACACATTAAAAGTATAAAAGTGGGGGAGTTATGTTAGAAAAATTATTTAAATCTAAAAAAAAATCTGCATTAAGAATAGAAAAAGAATTGTTAGAAATAGAAATAGAGAAATTAAGAGATGAAATTAGAAAAAAAGATGGTTTTTTAAAATGTAAAAATAGCTTATTTATAAAAAAAGATAATGAAAAGAAACAAGAAACAAATTGGCAAGAGATAGAAAATCAACTGAAAAAATACTATAAAGAAAATAATGAATTGAGAGAAGTTATAAAAGAAAGTGAAAAAATTATTTCGATATCATATTTAAAATTTAATTATTTAATTCAAATTGAAAAATATTTATATGAAGCTAAATTTAAAGAACTAGTAGAGATATTAAAAAGGAAAGGGAATAAGTTTGTTCAGGATTTAAGTGAATCTGTGATAGAACATTTATCTGTAGAAGACTCCTTAAAGCTAGAATTAGAAATAAAGTTTAAAAAATTTCAAAGATTAGAAATTAATTGGGAAATAAAAACTCAACTATTAAAGGGCGAAAAGCTTTCAAAAATATATTCTAAGCATAGAAAATTTAAAAATACAATGGTTTGTGAAAATAAAGAATTTATATCTGATTTGGAAAAGTATGATTTTGATATTCTTGTTAGCAAAGGATTCTCTTTATATGAAGTTGAAGAGTTAAAAAAAATTTGTCAAGATTATATATCTAAATATAAAGTTAAAAATATAAATAATTTTATAAACTAAATTATACTAATGATTTTCAACTAAGTATAAAATACTAAATTAGTTTAATATATTAAATAGATTTATCTAAAGTAATTGGAGTAGATAAAATAAATATTGAAAGAAGGAAACTTTATAACTATAAATTATTTTGTTCTAGATATAAAACTATTAAAATAGTATTTTAATATAATGGAGGTGTTTAAAATTTT
>NZ_JBOFKN010000091.1:0-6999 GCF_051657365.1 Paraclostridium sp. | reverse complement strand
TATAATTATTATTCATTTACCTAAATTAAAAACAGTTATATCAGGATAATATTTTATATCTTCGTAACATTTTTTACATTCTATTCTTTTTATTATTTGTATATTTCTTCTTTTTAATTCTAATTCCATATCGCAAGTAATTCTTTTATCTACCAATGCTAGACATAAATCTTCATTAATTATAAAATATTTTCCAGTAAATTCTATAATCTTATTACCCTTCCTTTGTATACGATTTTATATTTTTAATGTTTATTACATCTACTTTCATAAATATTTTGTATAATTTTGCAACAAAAAAGATGATAGAAATTCCTATCATCTTTTTTGTTGCAAAATTATTATCTCTCACCTTTTTTATATGAAGTTCCAAGCGCAGCTGGAGCTTTCGATGTCTTTATAAACAAAACTAAAACGATTAAAGTTATTACATACGGTATCATAGATAATAAGTTTTCATTTATTCTAAATGGTAACTCTGGATTTCCAAAGAATACAGATAAAGCTGTAGAGAATCCAAATAATAAACATGCTCCCATAGCTCCCTGCGGTTTCCATTTACCAAATATAACAGCTGCCATAGCTATATATCCTTGTCCTGATATCAATGTTGGTCTAAACGAAGAAACTATAGCTAAACTCATAGACGCTCCCCCGAATCCAGCAAGTATACCAGATGCTATTACAGCAAAATATCTAACTCGAGCTACATTAACTCCAAGAGTATCAGCAGCTCCTGGATGTTCTCCAACTGCTCTTATTCTTAACCCTAGTTTTGTTTTGTATAAAACATACCATACTATAGCTACAAATATAAATGCTAAAAATACAGTTGCATATGTATTAAATATAGTATTTAATATACTTCCATCTGCAAATACCCCGTTTAAAGGTCTAGGCATTTTATCTTCCATACTTATAGTAGGTGTCATAGTTGCTCCATCAAATAATATCTTTGAAGTAAATAGCGCAACTCCTGGCGCAAGTAAGTTTATAGCCACACCTGAAATTGTGTGGTCTGCATTAAAACTTACAGTTGCAATTGCATGAATTAATGCAAATAAACCACCTGCTAATCCACCTATTAAAAATGCTATCCACGGATCTCCAACTAAATATCCTGCTGCAGCTCCTGCAAAAGCTCCTATAGTCATCATACCTTCTAACCCTATATTAACTATACCTGAGTTTTCTGACAATACTCCACCTAATGCTGTAAATATAAGGGGAGTAGAGTACATTAATGTTGTACTTAAAATTAAAGCTAAATCTTCCATTATTCAGTTCCCCCTTGCTTTTTCTTATTCATATATTTCGTAAAGAATATTCTTATAACACTACTTAAAGCTATGAAGTAAACTATAGATCCTATAACTATATTTATTACTTCTGATGGAGCTTGTATAGTTTGCATTTTTGTTCCACCATATTTAAGAGATCCAAACAATAATCCAGAGAATATAACTCCTATTGGATTACTATTAGCTATAAGAGCTACCGCAATTCCATCAAATCCATTTCCTTCTGGAGCTGCAAGTACAGTTATTCCTTTAGTTACTCCTATAACTTGTATTGCTCCTGCTAATGCAGCAAGTGCTCCTGCTATAGCCATAGATTTAAATACAGACGACTTTACATTTATTCCTCCATATTCAGCTCCAAACTTATTATATCCAACTCCCCTTAATTCGTACCCTAAAGTTGTTTTTGATAAAATAAAAGCTATTACCAATACTAATATTATAGCTATTAAAATTCCCCAGTTGACTTTAGTCGCCGGTCCAACAAGCCCAGTCAACCAATTTATACTTATGCTAGCACTATCATTTATTAAATGAGATGCTTCACTATTACCTTCTCTCAACCAAGGTTTCATTATCATATAGTTATTTAAATAAAATGCAATCCAGTTTAACATTATAGTTGATATAACTTCATTAACTCCAAATTTGGATTTTAAAAATCCTGCAAATCCACCCCAACAAGCTCCAGCTAATGCTGCAACAATTAAAACAAGTGGTATATGAATGATTGCCGGTAATTCAACTCCATAACCTACTAATGTAGCAGCTAAAGCCCCTATTATAAACTGTCCTTCTGCTCCTATATTGAATAATCCTGTTTTAAATGCAAATGCAACAGAAAGACCCGTTAATATAAGTGGCGTTGATTTTATAATAGCCCATGCCATATATTTAGGTTTTCCAATTATACCCTCAATCATTACAGAATAAGCTTCTATTGGATTAAATCCAGCTATTGTCAAAGCTATTGCTCCTACTATTAATCCAAGAAGTATAGATATAAGTGAAAATACTACCGTATTATTAGTTAAAGACAATTTCCTTTTAGACTTAGTATTATTACTCATGCTCTGCACCTCCTGCCATCATAAATCCTAGTGTATTTTCATCAGCATCCTTCGCATCTACAATACCTACAATTTTACCTTCATAAATTACCGCAATTCTATCTGCAACATTCATAACTTCATCAAGTTCTAATGAAACTAATAAAACTGCATTTCCTTCATCCCTTTGATTTACCAAAGCTTTGTGAACAAATTCTATAGCTCCAACATCTAAACCTCTTGTCGGTTGAGTTGCAATTAATAGTTGAGCCTTATTTGTTGATTTTCTATCAACTCTTATATTATCAACCTCTCTACCTATTATTACCTTCTGCTGATTCCCCCCAGATAAAGCTCTTGCTTTTAAAGTGTAATCTGTAGGTCTTACATCAAACTCTTCAATTATAGCTTCTGCATGTTTTTCTACTTCAACATTATTTAAAATTCCATTTTTAGAAAATCTTGGTTCTTTGTATCTCTGAAGTACCATATTTTCTGCAACTGTAAAATCAAGTATAAGTCCTCTTTTATGTCTATCCTCTGGTATATTTTTTATACCTTTCTTAAATATATTAAGTGGTTTTTCGTTAAAAACCTCTTCTCCATTTATCTTAACGCTTCCTGAGTCAGCTTTTCTTAAACCAGTTAAAATTTCAACTAATTCAGATTGTCCATTTCCATCAACCCCGGCAATCCCTAATATTTCTCCAGCTCTTACTTCTAAAGATAAGTCATTTAGTATTTGAACCTTCCTGCTATCTTTAGCTTTCAAATGCTTAACACTAAGAACTTCTTTTCCTATTACAGGTTCTTTTTTATCAACTTTAAAACTTACTTCTCTACCTACCATCATAGCTGCTAATTCATCTTCTGTAGTATCTGATACCTTTACTGTTCCTATATACTTACCTCTTCTGATTATAGTGCAATAATCTGCAGCTGCTTTTATTTCTTTTAATTTATGAGTTATTATTATTACTGATTTACCTTGCTTAGTTAAGTTTCTTATTATTTGCATAAGTTCATTTATTTCTTGTGGTGTAAGTACTGCTGTTGGCTCATCTAGAATTAATATATCTGCTCCTCTATATAAAGCCTTTAGTATCTCTACTCTTTGTTGCATCCCGACTGTTATATCCTCAACCTTTGCATTTGTATCCACGTGTAATCCATATTTTTTAGATATATCAGATACATCTTCTATTGCTTTTTTCATATCTATTGCACCTAAGCCTTTTGTAGGTTCAGTTCCTAATATTATATTTTGAGCAACTGTAAAAGGTTGTACTAACATAAAATGTTGATGTACCATTCCTATACCATGAGATATAGCTATATTAGGATTAGTCATTTCAACCTTTTTCCCATTTATATATATCTCACCTGAAGTCGGTTGGTATAATCCATATAATATATTCATTAACGTTGATTTACCTGCTCCATTTTCACCTAAAAGAGCATGCACTTCGCCTTTGTGTACAGTCAAATTTATACTATCATTAGCTGTAAAATCCCCAAACTTTTTAGTTATATCCTTCATTTCTACAGCTTTTTGACCATAATCTACATTGCTATTAGTCATAGTTTATTTTACCCCTCCTTATTTGTTAATTGCCAATTTAATTATACTAAAAAATCTTTATTATAACAATTTAAATTTCATGTTTAGTGTGCATTATTTGAATAATACATCATACTTTTTTGTAGTTTTTTCTTTGATTATGTATTATTTTGATATTTATTTTCATCTTTATAATCATAAAAACATTTTCATTATGATGAATATTTTATTTGACAACTTATTTATAACTCATATAGTTTTTTATTTTATCATTACACCTATAAACTTTATAGAGATAAAAAAAGACTAGCTAAAGCTAGTCTTTTTTTATTTATTTTTGTGTTTTTTCTAATTCCGCTTTAGTCGCTGGAACTTTTATTTCGCCATTCTTTATTTTTTCACCTTGTTGGTTAACGAATTCTATTATATCTGGTGCTACATCTTCTTTTGTAGTTTCTGCAATTCCAACACCGTCTTCATTTAATCCATAAGTAACTACTGTTCCGCCTTTGAAAGTTCCGTCTACTAGACTCTTAACAGTATTGAATACTCCAACATCAACTCTCTTTATAGCTGAAGTTACAACTGTTTCTGGAGCAACATCATTTTGGTCTCTATCAACACCTATAGCTTTTTTACCTGCTTCTTTAGCAGCTTCTATAACACCATTTCCAGTGTCCCCTGCAGCATGGAATACTATATCCACACCATTAGATATCATTTGGTTAGTTATTGATTTTCCTTTTGCTGGATCAGCAAAGTTATTTGCATATTGAACAACTACTTCTGCATCCGGTTTAACAGCTTTAACTCCTGCTTCATATCCAACTTGGAAAGATTCTATTAATGGACCTTCCATTCCTCCAACAAACCCTACTTTATTACTTTGTGTCATCTTACCTGCAACTAATCCTACTAAGTATGAAGACTCTTGAGCATTAAACATTATGCTTTCTACATTAGCTGGTGGATTTCCTTTAAAATCAGCATCTATTAAAGCAAATTTTTCATCTGGATAAGCTTTTGCAGCATCTCCTATAGCTTTTTCTAACTTAAATCCAACCCCTATTACTAAGTCAGCCCCTTGATCTATTGCTGTTTCAACATTAGTAGCATAATCAGATTCTTGTTTAGATTCTATGTAATTACCTTTTACCCCTAAATCTTTTTCAGCTTTTTGTAAACCTTCCCATGCACTTTGATTGAAAGATTGGTCATTTACTCCCCCAACATCAGTTATCATAGTTACTTTTAACTTATCTTCTTTACCTGCTTCTCCTGAATCTTTAGAAGGACTACTACATCCTACTAACATCGACCCTGCAAGTATTGTAACAAGGCCTAAAGATAATAACTTTTTAAACTTCATAATTACCTCCTATATATACCGCTTATGATTTCTTAAATAAGATTTTACACTATATATAAAATATTTTCTACATTTTATTTTAATTTTATGCACTTTTTTAGTATATTTAATGTATACAATTTAAAAAATAAGAAGATAGGAAATCTTTTTCTTTAGCATAATTAGATTTCTTACCTTCTTTTTTGTTTAATTTAATGGCATTTGTTGTATACTTTATCTTAAATTAGGGTATCCTATTTGTCTTAAAGCTTCAAATAAAACAACTGCTACACAATTAGATAAATTAAGAGATCTTGCTTTTTCTATGTCTACCATAGGTATTCTTATGGCTGTATCTAAATTTTCCATAATTAAGCTTTCTGGTAACCCTTTAGTCTCTTTACCAAAAACTATAAATGAGTTATCTTCATATACTACATCTGAATGAGTTTTTTTCGCTTTTGTTGTTGAGTAGAAAAATTTACCTTCTGGATTTTGTTCTCTTAACTCATCAAAACTATCGTAATACTTTATCTCTACTAAATCCCAGTAATCTAATCCTGCTCTTTTTAGATATTTATCATCCATGCAAAATCCTAATGGTCTTACTAAGTGAAGTTTTGTACCTGTAGCTGCACAACTTCTTATTATATTCCCTGTATTTTGTGGTATTTCAGGTTCTACTAAAACTATATTTAATGACATAAAAAAATCCTCCTTAGTGTTTTATAAAAATAATTATATCAAAGATTTCTAATTCTAAAAACTTTTTAACATTAAAATGATATAAATCCCTATAAGTTTATAGGGATTTATATCATTTTAATGTTAGTTTCATTTATTTCATTATGATTTTTATTTGTTCCTTTTATAATAACTTTATTTTTAGGAGGATAATAACTTTCATTTATAAATTCTTTTTTCTCTATTCCTCCATCTGATTTTCTATATATTCTATACGTGTTTACTTTATATCCTTTTCTTCCTTTACTTTCTATCTTACGACTACCTTGATTTAATTTTTCACTATCTTTTATAGTAGTTTTAGGCTCAATTGTTTCAACTATACACGTATCTATATCTATTTGTCGTTTATCTTGATTATTTCCATATATTATAGATACTATTTTATTTCCTTCCACCTTATTTTGTATGAGAATAGGATAACTATAGTTATTTTTAAATATCAAGTCTATATTTCCATAAGACACAGCTGCATCTCTTCCTTTCGGTATATATGCACTTGGGATACTATGATTTTTAGCTTGTACTATTTCTAGCCCTGCGTATAATGCTGAATTGTATATAGTACTAGATACTTGGCATATACCGCCTCCCATTCCCGGTTTTAATTCTCCATTTATTATTACTGGAGCTTCTTTAAATCCACGCTCTATACTCCTTCTTCCTATAAACTTATTGAATGAAAATTCACCATTTGGTTTTATTATCATATTATCTATATTATTTATAGCAACTTTAATATTATTAGATCTATTATAATTTTCAGCATTAAACTCTGTTTCATATTTACCTAATATGGTATTTATTTTAGATAATTCCTCATAAGTATATTCAGCACTTATTTTATTAATAGGTATTTCAATATCCTCATATTGTTTATTTATTAATCTTTCATTTATAATTTCAAATAATTTTTTTTCATTTAAATTTATTCCATTTTTTTCATTACTAACAATAAATTTATTTTCATTTATTTTTATATCTGCATTTAGTGGT
>NZ_JBOFKN010000090.1:0-20122 GCF_051657365.1 Paraclostridium sp. | reverse complement strand
TATTTATGGGATTGATTTTTTTATAGAATATAATAAAGATATGCAAAAAAGTAGGAATACTAAGTTTATCAAGAGTAAATTTTTATAAAATGTAATTAATACTTATACCTAGTATACTATATATGTATAATATGTAAAAAATAAAGACCATCAAAATTTGATGATCTTGTTTCATAGTATATAAATACTATAGATTATACAAGTCTTAATTGTTTAATAAACTTAAGAATCTATCTATTTCTTTTTCAGTAAATTATCTACCAAATCAATTATTAACTCTGAAGCTATTAAAAAATTTAACCTTGTTAATCTAATAGATAAAAAGATTACCTATATAACCTTATGAATATTTAGGTAATCTTTTTTATTATGTACACTTTTAATAGATTTATTTTAACAGTTTATATCTACTAGTTATATACTAAGAAGCTTTTCTTCTATATATTCATTAAATGGTTTACCTGCTATTGTTACTGGCCCTTCCCCAAATAAATCTACTGTAATATTAAAGAAATTGATTATTAATTTATTTTCATCTATATAATATTCATCCATATGTCCTGGAATAAATATTATTTCATATTCTTCCTTACTTAATTTATCTTCCATATAGTCTAAATTAAGCTGCTTTACTGGTGCTATCATCATATTTGTAAATTCCAAATCTTCAAGCATCCACATATTTTTATTCCAGTATCTACTTTCCTTTTTTGTTGGCTTATTTAGAAGCTCTCTGTTTGACATTGCGGAAAGTACCTTTCTTACAGATTCCTTTGTAAAGTCTTCATCATATAGATATTTCATATCCGTTTGATCCGATAGTCCTATAAAAAATGAATCTGCTATCTTTTCCTTTTGATGTACTGAATCCCAAATATAAAGCATCATTTCTAAGATTTCACTTTTAATTACAATTTTAGCCAAGTTAAATCCCCCTTTTTTCTTTAAATATTTTTTTATCTGAGAACTACTCTCAACTTAAATTAACCTTCTGTTTCCGTTCCCAGTAACCCTCCCTAATTGGCTTGTGAATAGAAGTAACTCTGTATATTTCATGCCTTAGTTTTCGCTCCACATACAGTTGACGATTGGTTAAATATTTTACAGTTTTGAAAGTTCTACTACATTAACAGTATATCACAAAATCAAGAATATTACCTCTTTCTATAATTTTCTAACCAATATTATACCATAATTTTACATTAAGTCTAAAAAATTAATAGCTTTATAGTTTCTATCAAAAACGAAATTATTAAATTATCTCTTACATATAAAAACTTTCTAGACCTATTATTCCAACCTACTAGTTCTTTTACTTCATCATTAATAAATACCTCTATAATCTTTTTATCTTTTACTCTTTCTAGTTTTATGCTCATAGCTAGATTTTTTTAATTATTTGTTCATCTATTAATTGCATAAAAAATACCTCCTATATTTGAAAAAGTAGAACATAGACGTTCTTCATCTTATCGAATATAAAAGGTATTCCAAAACCTATATTATTAAGTTTTAATCTATTAAATCTACAATTTTCAAATAATCATTAGCAATTACTTCTTTGCATTTCCATACATTTCTTTTAATTGCTTTTGTATTTCTTTATTATCTAAATACTCATCAAGAGTAGTTTTTCTATCCATTATTCCATTTGGAGTTATCTCTATTATTCTATTTGCAAGAGTTTGTATCATCTCTTGGTCATGAGAGTTAAATATTAATACTCCTGGGAATTTTTCTAAACCTTTATTTACAGAAGTTATAGATTCTAAGTCTAAGTGGTTAGTTGGGTCATCTAATACTAAAACGTTAGCGTTTGATAACATTAACTTAGATAACATACATCTAACTTTTTCTCCTCCAGATAAAACTTCAGCTTGTTTTAAAGCTTCTTCTCCAGAGAATAACATTCTACCTAAGAATCCTCTTATGAAACTTTCACTCTTTTCTTCAGAGTATTGTCTTAACCAGTCAACTAATGAGTAGTTTACACCATCAAAATATTGATTATGGTTCTTTGGAAGATAACTTTGAGAAGTAGTAACACCCCATTTAAATTCTCCACTATCTGCAGTATCTTCACCCATTAATATATTGAATAATGTAGTTATAGCTATTTCATCACCCATAAATGCAACTTTATCATCTCTATCTAATCTGAAAGATACATTATCAAGTATTTTAACTCCATCTATAGTTTTAGTTAAGTTGTTAACTTCTAATACTTCATTTCCTATTTCTCTTTCAGGAGTAAATCCAACATATGGATATCTTCTTCTTGATGGTTGTATATCTTCTAATTCTAATTTTTCTAATTGTTTCTTTCTAGAAGTTGCTTGTTTTGCTTTAGAAGCATTTGAACTGAATCTTGCGATGAACTCTTTTAATTGAGCTGCTTTTTCTTCAGTTTTCTTGTTTTGATCTTTAGCTAATTGTAATGCTAATTGACTTGACTCATACCAGAAGTCATAGTTACCAACATACATTTGTATTTTACCAAAGTCAACGTCAACTATGTTTGTACATATTTGGTTTAAGAAATGTCTATCATGTGATACGATTATAACTATAGAATCTTCTAAATCCATTATGAAATTATTTAACCAGTTTATTGATTGGAAGTCTAAGTGGTTAGTAGGCTCATCCATTACTAATATTTCAGGCTTACCGAATAAAGTTTTAGCAAGTAAAACTTTTACCTTTTCTCCCCCTGTTAATTCTTTCATTTGCTTATAGTGCATTTCTTTAGATATACCAAGACCCATTAAGACTTTCTCTGCATTAGTTTCAGCATCCCATCCGTCAAGTTCAGCAAACTCACCCTCAAGTTCAGCGGCTTTTATACCATCTTCTTCAGAAAAATCTTCTTTCATGTATAAAGCATCTTTTTCTTTCATTATAGAGTAAAGTCTTTCATGTCCCATTATAACAACATCTAAAACAGTATCTTCTTCATATTTGAAGTGGTCCTGTCTAAGAACTGACATTCTCTCTTTTTCAGTTATAGATACATTTCCAGTATTTGCTTCTATATCTCCAGCTAATATCTTAAGGAAAGTTGATTTCCCTGCTCCATTAGCACCTATTATCCCGTAACAATTTCCTTTAGTGAATTTTAAGTTAACATCTTTGAATAACTCTTTATCACCAAATCTAAGACCAATATTTGTAACTTGTAACATTCGCTTATTTCCTTTCCACTACTAAAATTTATAAAATTTTACAACTCTTCTAATGATATAACAAATTTGTAACTTAGTCAACTACTTAGCAAAATTACAAGCAGGGTAATTGCAAGTTTCACAGCTCATACAAAGACCTCCATGTCCATATCTTGCTATATCTCTTTTAGTTAATTTTTCATCTATTAATACTCTAGGAAGCACTACATCTAAGACAGTTATTTTAGAATACATAGCACACCCTGGTATTCCAAGTATAGCTACATCGTTTTTATAAGCTAATAAAAACATAGCCCCAGGAAGTATAGGTGATCCATAAGTAATAATGTCAGCTCCTGATTTTTTTATAGCTGCAGGAGTCAAATCATCTGGATCTACACTCATTCCCCCTGTACAAAGTATAATTTCAGCTCCTTGATCTAAAAAATCATCAATTGCTTCTTTTATCATATCTGTATTATCTGGACATATAATTTGACCTATTACTTCACATCCATATGTATTCATTTTTTCTTTCATAATCGGTCCAAATTTATCTACAATTCTTTTATGATATACTTCATTGCCTGTTGTTACTATTCCAACTTTCTTTTTCTTGAAAGGAACTATATTAATTATTTTTTCATTTCCTATAACAGACTTAGCTTGATCTAATTTTTCTTGTTCTACCATTAAAGGTATTACTCTAGTTCCCGCTACTTTCAGATCTTTTTTAACTACATAATTATTATGAAGTGTTGCCATCATTATATCGTCGATACAGTTTAGCTCAAATAATCTATCCACATCTACCTTAAGTAACCCATCTATATCCGCTATAAAATCTATTTTACCTTCTTTAATTTCACTAAATTTTAAGTTTTCTCCTGCTGTTATATCTTTTAAAAATATAGCCCCATCATTTTCGTGAACCATACCCTCAGCTTTTTCAAAAACATATAAATTATCTTTTCCTAATGATAGAAGCTTTTCTATATCTTCCACTTTTACTACATGTCCTTTTTTAAAAGCTCTACCTTTAAATTTCCCTGGTATTATTTGGGTTATATCATGGCATAGAATATGTCCTACAGAATCTATAGTTTTTATTTTTTTCATAAAATTTCTCCCCTATTTGTCATATTTATTAAATTTTCATAATCTATTTGTGTATCTACATCTAACAAAGTTTCTTTCTCTACATTTATATATTTTATATTATCATATTCATCTATTACTTTTTTACCCTTTTCATCATTTTTTAGCATCAACATCTTACTTTTTAAAAACGAAGGAAATATAACCGGACTTCCTTTTTGATTTTCGAAAGTAGGAATTATTATATTAGTTTTATCTTCTTTAAATTTCTTTATAAGATTGTCTATATCACCTTTATTTAATAATGGTTGATCTCCTACAAAGAACATATATCCATCACAGTTACCACTATTTATTATTCCTAATCTTATAGATTCACTTTGTCCCACGTGTGCTTTATTATTTAAAATATATTTAAAGTTTTCCTTATTATTTATATTTACAATTTCTTTATACTGAGTAACTATTATAACTTCATTAAAATTACACTGGCTCAAAACATTCAAAGTATTTTCTATTATTGTTTTTCCTCTATATTCCATTAGCAACTTATTTTCACCCATTCTAGTTGAAAATCCTGAAGCCATTACTATAGCATTTATCATATTTATCCTTTCATATAGTAGTTTCTCATTAAACTCCCATATATTATTTTTATACTATTATCATATTCATGTATAAGTTTTACAAGATCTAAGGCTAAAATTTCTCTATATCTATTATCTACTTTATTTATAAATAAAATTTTCTGTCCTACTGAATTTTTAAACAATCCATCATTATTCAAAACTATATTTTTAAGATTTTCTAAACTAACTTTATCATGGCACTCCCCACATATATCCAAAAACTTATCTAGCCTATGTATATTTTTTTCATTTATATCCATTTGATAAGCCGTTATGTCTAAAACACCTATATTTTTAGTAGTCTTAGGGTGAACTAATGGTTCATCGTCTTTCCATCCTTTTAACTTTTTTCTTTTCGATCCATCTCCTTCTATAAAGGTAATATCAAATTTCTCTAGTATATTATCAAGTTCATTAAACTTTAATCCTACGACTTTCTTATCTTTATCTATATATTTACCACAAAGAGTAATACCCTTATTATTAATAAGGGTATTACTCTTTTCGTCTAACATAATCACACTGCTATAATCACTGCTTTTAGGAAGATATATTTTTGTTGTTGTTGTTAATAAAACTTTATAATCACTAGAGAACTGTTTTGTTAAATAAGTTATTAAAGAGGTTTTTCCTCCTGCTCCAACAACCGTTATTACATCGTTTTTGTCTATATCTAGTAATTTTTTTAACATTTTCCCTCCTAAGTATTATATATTGTCTACTGCATTTTTAATTCTATTTAAAGCTTCTTTAACCGTATTTATAGAACAGCCTATATTCATTCTCATAAAACCACTGCCACCATTCCCAAAAGATGTTCCATTGCTTAAAGCTAATCCTGCTTTATCTATAAAGAATCTAGCTAACTCTTCATCTTCTAATCCAAGTTCTCTACAATCTAGCCACATTAAAAAAGTTCCTTCTTGTTTTATGGTTTTAATTTTAGGTATATTTTTACTTATATAATCAACTGCATAATTGTAGTTATTCTCTATATATTCAAGAAGTTTTGTAAGCCATAGTTCTCCCTGAGTATATGCAGCTTTTAAAGCTTCTGCTCCTAAGACATTAGGATCTGTTGAAAATATTTTTTTATATTCATTTCTTAATTTTTCATTAGTTATTATAGCATTAGAGGTATATAAACCTGCCAAGTTAAACGTTTTACTAGGTGCTGTTAAAGTTACTATATTATCTTTATAGTATGGAGTTACTTTACTTAAAGAACTATGTTCGTATCCTTTGAAAACTAAATCTGAGTGTATTTCATCACTTATTATAAAAACTTTATAGCTTTCGCATATTTCTACCATTCTTTCAAGCTCTTCTATTGTCCACACTCTCCCTACTGGATTGTGAGGATTACATAATATAAACACTTTAACCCCAGTTGATATTTGTCTTTCAAATTCATTAAAATCTATTCCATATTTACCATCGTTTATTACTAGCTCACTTTGAACTATATCACATTTATTTTCATTTAATACTCTAAAAAACGAATGGTATACAGGTGATTGGACTAGTACTTTATCATTTTCTTTTACAAGTATTTTAAGTAAAAAGTTTATAGCCGTTACAACCCCTGGTGTATAAACTATATCCTCTTTATTTATATTTAAACCATGTCTTTTTTCCATCCAATTTACTATAGCTTCATAATATCCGCTTACTGTATCATATCCGAGATTCCCTGTAGTTAGTTTGTTTTTCAATGCGTTTGTAATTTCATCACAAGTTTCAAAGTCCATATCCGCAATCCACATAGGAATTATATCATCTCTGTCAGTGTTGAAATTTTCTTTATATTTATCGTATTTAACGGCATTTGTATTTAGTCTATTTATACCTTTATCCAATTTTTCATTATACATATAACTTCCTCCCCCAAAAGTTTATTTTATATAATTTAAATTTTATCTTAATATTTAGAATTTATCAATCAAAACTTATCTATATACTTTCTTGTAATTATTTGTTTACATAAAAAAAAGCTTATACAATAGTATAAGCCTCTTGATTTATTTATTTAATTTTAAGTAAGCTTCTAAACCTTCTTTTAATATTTTAGCAGCTTTAGATAAGTCTTCTTTATTTAATATATAAGCAAGTCTTATTTCATCAACGCCAAGACCTTCTGTTTTATAGAATCCTTCTGCTGGACAAGGCATTACTGTTTCTCCATCTATTTCAAAATCGCTTAGCATCCACTTAACAAAATCATCAGCACTCTTAACTGGTAACTTAGCCACTATATAAAATGCACCTGTTGGTTTTTTACATATAACTCCAGGAACTTTTATAAGCTCATCATATAATACATCTCTTCTTTCTCTATACTCTTCATTTACTTCTGTTAAGTATGAGTTTGGAGTTTTATAAAGTTCTACTGCTCCAATTTGTTCTAATGTAGGAACTGATAGTCTAGCTTGACAAAGTTTTAATATTTCTCCCATAAATTCTTTATTCTTAGATGCTAAAGAACCTATTCTAGCTCCGCATGCACTGTATCTTTTTGATACACTATCTACTATTATAACTCTATCTTCAACTTCTTCTACATTTCCTAAACTAGTATATTCACCTTCGTAAACAAATTCTCTATAAACTTCATCAGCTATTATCCATAAATCATTTTCTTTAGCTATATCTGAAATCATTTTTATTTCTTCTTTAGTGTAAACTACCCCACTTGGATTTCCTGGATTTGAGAATAATATTGCACGAGTATTTGCATCTACTTTAGATACGATTTCCTCTTTACTTGGCAAATGGAATCCGTTTTCTGCAAGCGTAGTTATAGGTTTTATTTGAACTCCAACTGCATTTGCGAAACTGTTGTAGTTTGAGTAAAATGGCTCTGGAACTAATATGTTGTCACCTTCATTACATATAGCTATCATAGTAAAGAATAAAGCTTCACTACCACCATTTAATATTAATATATCTTCTATATCAAAGTTTATATCATATTCTCTGTAATACTTTTGTATAGCTTCTCTAAGTTCTGGTAACCCTTCTGATAATGCATATTCTAATACGTTTTCCTTATCATTAGCTATAGCTTTAAAAAAGTTTTCTGGAGTTTTTATATCTGGTTGTCCTATATTTAAATGATATACTTTTTTCCCTTGTTTTTTAGCTTGTGCTGCATAAGTTAATAACTCCATTATAGTTGAAGCTTCTACTGATTTTATTCTTGAAGAAAAGTTCATATCTTACCCACCTCTTGTCAAAATTATTTTTAGCTGTATTTCGTATACAATATTTCTTATTACCCATATTTTAGCACAATTAATCATTTTAGTTAAACGTTTTTTTATATGTATTAAAAAGTTATTATTTTCTGTATTTTGAGTAAATTTTTTAAAATATTGAAATTTGGTCAATCTAAGTATATATTATTTACATAAAGGTATGAAAACAATTACCTTGTTAATCAATAATTTTAGGAGGAAAGTTATGACAAACTTAGTTAATGCTCAATGGTTAAAAGAAAATTTACACAATAAAAATTTAGTTATAGTTGATTGTAGATTCGACTTAATGAATAAAGAATATGGTAAAGATAGCTACGATAAAAATCATATAGAAGATGCTGTTAGAGTTGATTTAGAAACTGAATTATCTAGTGAGGTTAAAACTCATGGTGGTAGACATCCACTTCCAAGTGTAGAAAGTTTAAAGTCTACATTTGAAAAATTAGGTATAAGTAATGATTCGGTAGTTGTTTGCTATGATGAAGGTGATTTAGCTGGTCCAGCAAGATTATGGTGGATATTAAAATATTTAGGACATGACCAAGTTTATATATTAGATGGTGGTATAAATGAATTCATAAATATAGGCGGAAATACTGATAATAAAGTTCCTAACGTTGCTATGGGCAAATTTGAAGTGAATATAAATGATTCTATGAGAGTTGACATGAATTATGTAAAAGAAAGATTATATAAAGATGATGTAGCTATAATCGATTCTAGAGAATATAAGAGATATTTAGGTGAATTCGAACCTGTAGATAAAAAAGCTGGTCATATACCTAGTGCTATGAATTATTTTTGGATGGATATCCTTAATAAAAAAGATAACGATATAAATTTAAAATCTGTAGATGAGTTAAAAGAACATTTTGCTAAATTAAATAAATATAACGAAGTTATAGTTTATTGTGGTTCTGGAGTAACAGCTTGCCCTAACAGTTTAGCTCTTAGCGAAATTGGTATAGCTCATAAAGTTTATAGCGGAAGCTTTAGCGACTGGGTTAGTTATGAAGACAACCAAGTTAATACTACTGAAATATAATGTTATACATAAAAATAAAGATTACCACATTTATGGTAATCTTTATTTTCTTTGAAGCCTTGAATAAACTCCATTCATATTTATTAATTCTTGATGAGTTCCTCTTTCTTCTATTCCATTTTCCGTTAATACGATTATTTCATCAGCATTTTGTATAGTTGATAATCTATGTGCTACTATTAAATTAGTTCTATCCTTACTTAGTTCTTCTAATGCCTTTTGGATTTCATATTCAGTAACATTATCAAGTGCTGATGTTGCTTCATCTAAAATCATTATTGGAGGATTTTTTAAAAATATTCTAGCTATAGATATTCTTTGCTTTTGTCCTCCTGAAAGTTTGACTCCCCTTTCACCTATGTAAGTGTCGTATCCTTTTGGTAAAGTCATTATAAAATCATGCATCTTAGCTTTCTTTGAAGCTTCTATAATTTCTTTATCGCTAGCCTTAGGGTTTCCTATAGTTATATTTTCTTTTATAGTTCCCGTAAATAAAAATACATCTTGTGCTACAACTCCAATATTTTTTCTTAATGATTTTAAGCTTACATCTTTTATACTTATTCCATCTATTTTTATATCCCCTTGAGTAAAATCAAAAAATCTAGGAATTAAATTACATAAAGTAGTTTTTCCTCCTCCAGATGGACCAACTAATGCTATAGTTTTTCCTGCATCAATTTTCAGACTTAAATTATTAAATACTTCATTATCATCTTCATAAGTAAAAGATACATTTTCTATATCTATATTACCAGCTACATTATTTAAATTCATAGCATTTTCAGCTTCTTTTTCAGTTTCTTCATTTATTATCTCAATATATCTTTCAAATCCAGTCATTCCATTTTGGTATTGTTCTGTAAAGTTTATTAGTTTTCTAATCGGTTGTATAAACATCTTTACATAAAGCAAGTAAGCTGCAAAATCACCCAATGTTATATAATCTAAATACATAAAATACCCAGCTGCTATTAATGCTATTAACTCTAATATATCAATAAATAAAAACATACCTGAAAAGTAATGAGCCATAACTTTATAGGCACGTTCTCTTGCCTTCTTAAATACACCATTGGATTTATTAAATTTATCAAACTCTTCTTTTTCTGTGCAAAATGATTTTGTAACTCTCATTCCTGCAATACTATTTTCAAGAGTTGCATTTATCTCACCAGTTTTAACTCTAGTTTCTTTAAAAGCTTTGTTCATTTGCTTTCTTTGAGATATTGCAAACCATAAAATAAATGGTAAAACAGAAAATATGATTAACGTCAATTCAACATTTATGTTTAAAAGTATACTAAATGATCCAACTAACATTACTATAGATATGAATAGGTCCTCTGGTCCATGGTGTGCAAGTTCTGAAACTTCCATTAAATCATTTATTATTCTAGACATTATTACTCCAGATTTATTGTTATTGTAATATGTGTTAGGTAGTTTTTGAAGGTGTGTAAATATATCTTTTCTCATATCAGCCTGCATTCTGACTCCAACCACATGACCCCAGTATTGCATGAAATAATTAAGTCCTGCCTTTACTATAAATATAATTACTAACACTACTGCAAATACAGCTAACATTCTTAAATTTTTATTAGGTACTATGTCATCCATTATACTTCTAGTTATCATAGGATATGCTAAGTCACATAATGCAACAGTAAAAGCAGCAAATAAATCTAATATAAACATTTTTTTATAAGGCTTATAATACTTTGTAAATTCTTTTAACATGTATCCCCCTCCTTTTGAAACTTAATATATAGTATATCACAGTTAAAACTTATCTAATTTCATTTTTTGAAATTTTTATTATTTTCTGTATTTTCATTCTTTAGACATACTTACCTCTGAAAAATTTAAATATATATAATCCGACTTAGTTATATTAAATAATTTTATATAATCATTTATTATTCTTTCTTGATTTTCATATGCTATTTCATTCATATTATATATATTCATCAACCAATTAAACATGCTTAACCTTTCTATATTGTAATTATGTCCATAGTGTTTTTTTAAACTATTCTTAAATTTTTTTACAACTTCACTTGTATAAACTTCTTTTGAAGTTTCTTTAAATACTGATGCACACCATTTTATTTTATTTTTATCTAATTTTATTTCATTGTTAACTATATTATATAAATAATCTAATTTTTCCTCGCTTATATTTCCATCTATATTAGAAATATGTGTTAGAATTTTTATAAAGTAGTATAATATGTCATTTATAGTTTCTTCGTCTCTATATATTTTTTCTTTATAAATTCTGTAGTTTTTTTTACACTCTTCGCATTCATGATATCCATTTTTTTCATTAACTTTATATTCGCAGTAAGGACAATTATATAAATTATCTATACTCTCATCTAATTTTTCTTTTTTTTGATTAATATTTGCTATATTATTTATATTAGTTATTATACTGTTGATAAACTTATTACTTTCCATAATATATCTCCTTTTAATTAGTTTTATCTTATATACTATTTAAAAATAATTAAAAATATTACATGTTGTCCATAAAAATTCACTTCGTTAGTTGATCAAAATCTTTTTTACGCTCAAAGCCAGTCCCTCCAAGTAAGCGTAAAAAAATAAGACGCTTAATAAACGTCTTATTTGAGTTAAATATTATTTTTAGCTAACTCTCTTTGTGCATCTTTTCTGTCCATATATTCATTTAGCTTTTTATCAGCTATATTTTTTATATCATCATGGCTCATATTGTCTTTTTTATTTTTTACAATGTCCATTCCTATTTCAAGCAATTCTTTGTCTGTGAATTTATTTTGTATATATTCCTCTATTCTGGGTATATCCTTATCTTCTATTTTTTCATAAACTTTAGTCATTGCTATCAAACTATTAACTAAATTAAAATCCGTTACGATACTTAGCTTGCTTAAATCTATATTTTTCATTAATATCCCCCCATATCCCCTGTATTACTATAATTATAGCATATATTTATGTGGTTATATAACTTACACTCTATAATTTTCATAATATTTTATATATTCTTCATAATACTTTGTGATAAAAAATTTATAGCAAAATCTACACACGCTCTTTGAGAAAACAATTTACAATTTGCATTTTCTATTATCGGAGCTCCTGCTATATATTTTTCTCTACAGTTACTTCTATATTCACTCAAATGAAAAGATGTATTATTTTCATAGTAAACACCTAATAATAATACATTAGCATCTAAATCGTACAGCCTAGCTATTGGTGAGTTTTCAGATAGTCCATATTCTAAACTATGATTATTAGTTATAAACTCTTTATCCTTACCATATACACTAAAAGATACTTGAGGATGATAACTTCTAATCACTCCTTCATAATTAACTAAAGTTTGTGCTATTATTCCCATATTTCTACATGGAGTTATTTTGTGATTAAAAGCTGGCATTTCATCTCTTATAATCTAATGCCATTTTTTAGGTATCTCTGGGTTACACCAATATGATGGCTCAGAGTAATCTCCACTATGACTTGGCATTACTATATTGCCACTATCAAAGTCATTCCCTTTTTTATACCTATATTTTCAAAGTCATTTAATAAACTTTTTGTAGTATTTATTTTTTCACTTGATTTAACTACTTCATATTAGCTACTCATACTATACCTCTTTTTATATTTTTAATTTTTTTATAAATTTCTATAGTTACTATTGTAAATCCTTTCTGTTTTTATTTTTATTTGTTATGTAACTTTTTTGAAACCAATATATTTAAAATTTATTATATCATGGTATTAAGTGTTTATTATTCAGGGGGTATTTGATGAATTGTCTAAGATGTAATACAGAACTTAAATTTTTAAAAGAGTATAGATTTGATACTCAAGATAATAACAGAGGATTGTTTAAAGCATTATTTGATGTTGAAGAACATCTAATGTTTGAAATACATGTGTGTCCTAACTGCAAACATACAGAATTTATATATACAGGGAATTCAACTTGGATTGATTTATAAAAAAAGTTAGGATAATTTATCCTAACTTTTTAAATTCATTATTTTTATTTATGCATACCTAAAAATACTTTTTCTGGTGTTATAGGAAGAGTGTTAACTCTAACTTTAGACGCATTATAAACAGCTTCTTGTATAGCAGGCAATGGCGTATTTATAACAACTTCACCTACTGACTTAGCTCCAAATGGACCTGTTGGTTCATGAGTTTCAACAAATTCTACAGTTACATTTCCAACATCACATCTAGCTGGTATTTTATATTGCATAAATGTATTAGTATCCATTTGACCATTTTCAGTATGTCTAACTTCTTCAAACATAGCCATACCTATACCTTGAACAATCCCACCTTCAACTTGTATTTTAGCTAATTTTTTATTTATAACCGTTCCACAATCTACAACTGCAACATAATCTATAACTTCATACTTACCAGTTTCTAGATCCATCTCAGTTTCAACAAATCCTGCTATAAATGGCGGTGGAGAAACGTCACTACCATGAGAAGCATATCCTACTAGTTGCTCTTTTTCTGGTCCTACTGTAAAATCAACAGCTATATCAAATACTGAAATTTTACTACATTCACTGTGAACATACTCTCCATCAAACTCAACATATTCTTTATCTATTTCAAGCCTATTAGCTCCAACTTCTATAATTTTATCACGAAGTATATTACAAGCTTTAACTACTGCCATACCTGTAACATAAGTTGTTGAGGATGCATAAGAACCTGGATCATAAGGAACTACATCTGTATCCGCTGATATTACATTTATTTTATCCATAGTAGTTTCAAGTATCTCACAAGCCATTTGAGATAGTATAGTATCACTTCCTGTACCCATATCAGTTGATCCTATTAATAAAGTATAATTACCATCATCATTTAATCTTATTTCCGCACTAGACGTATCTATACCAGCTATCCCTGAACCTTGCATAGTAAGACCCATACCTACACTTCTTATTTTTCCATTTTCCATTTTCTTAGATGGGTATTTTTCATCCCAATTTATTAGTTCTTTTCCTTTGTTTATACAATTTTCTAAATCTACACTATTTAAAGTCTTATTATAAGCAAAACTAGTTTCCCCTTCTTTAACAATATTTTTAAGTCTTATTTCAGTAGGGTCCATATTTAACTTATGAGCTACCATATTTATAGTAGATTCTACTGCAAAACACCCTTGAGTTGCTCCATAGCCCCTAAGCGCTCCAGCTGGCATTTTATTAGTGTAAACTACATTTCCTTTAAATCTAGATGCCGTTAACTTGTTATACATTGGCATAGTTTTTTCTCCAACTAATCCAAAAGTTGTTGATGCATGTTCTCCATATGCTCCTGTATCCGAAAGTGCATCTATATCTATAACTTTTATTGTTCCGTCATTATTAGCACCAATTCTTACATTTAACTTCATTGCATGTCTACTTGTAGAACAGTTAAACGTCTCTTTTCTATCATATATTATTTTTGCAGGTTTACCAGTTTTTAAAGTTACAATAGCTGAAAATATTTCAACACATGCTGTTTGTTTTCCCCCAAAACCTCCTCCTATTCTAGGTTTTACAACTCTTATTTTACTTGATGGTATATTTAATGCCCTAGATAAATGTCTTCTTACATGGAAAGGTATTTGAGTTGAACTAACCACTACTAATCTTCCATTATGATCTAGGTAATTATATGATCTATATGTTTCCATCATAGCATGTGCTTGAGCTTGAGTATAATAAGTATCTTCTATTACAATGTCGCATTTTTCTAGTTCTTCTTCTATATTCCCTTTTTCATAAAAATGTTTTGACACTATATTTCTTTCTCTTTCCATTCCTATATCAAAGTTGCAATGTAAGTTTTCTTCATGAATTATTACTTCACTATCTATAGCTTCTTCCATATCAACTACAGGTTTTAAAACTTCATATTCAACCTTTATCATTTTCATAGCTTTAACTGCAGTTTTTTCGTCCACTGCAGCTACTATAGCTACTTCATCTCCAACATACCTAACAGTATCTTCAAGTATTAACCTGTCATATGGCGATGGCTCTGGATATGATTGACCCGCTAATGTAAATCTAGCATTTGGGACATCTTTATATGTTAATATACATTCAACCCCATCAATATTTAAGGCTCTTGAAGTATCTATATTCTTTATTTTTGCATAAGCATGTGGACTTCTTAGTATTTTAACAACTAATGCATCTTTAGCTGCTAAATCATCAGTGTATACTGGCTTACCTGTAGCTATAGCCATTCCATCTATTTTCTGTATACCTTTCCCAACTACTTTCATTTACTTTACCCCCAGATAAGTTTTGATTGCTCTTAATTGTCCCATGTATCCTGTACATCTACATAGATTTCCAGTTAAGTAATGTATTATTTCTTCTTCCGTGGGATTATTAAGTTCTTCTTTCATAGCTAAAACTGTTAATATAAATCCTGGTGAGCAAAAACCACATTGTTCAGCGCCTTCACTAACTAAAACTTTAGCAAATTCAGTCGATTCTTTTTCTAATCCCTCTATAGTTGTTATTTCTTTATTTAAAGCTCTAACTGTTAATGTTGCGCATGATAAAGTTGGTTTTTTATCTATCCAAACAGAGCAAAGCCCACAACACCCTGTATCACAGCCTCTTTTCACACTTAAGTTACCTAGTTTTCTTAAACTATCTACTAGATATTCCTCTGGCTCTATATCTAACTTTCTAAGTTTTCCATTTACCTTAAGTTCTACTAACATTTTGTAACCTCCATTATAGCCCTTTTAACTAACACTCTACTTATTTGTGTTCTATATTCTTTAGATGCTCTCATATTAGATCCAAAACTAATTTCGCTGATCATCATATCTAATGCTTTTTCTATGTTTGCTTCATTTAATTCATTATTTGATAAAAATTCACTAGTTTTACTAGCAACTATCGCTCTTTGAGGTCTTGCTCCCAAACACACCTTAAAATGATTATCTAAGTTAGATACAGCTACATTTAATATTGGATAATCACTTTTAGCATTTCTCATAGACTTATATACTGCATTTTTTTTATTTTTTCTTATATATATTTTAGTTAGTATATCTCTTTCAAATTTTCTATTTAAAAAGTCATCTAAACTCATTTTTCCACCATTGTATAACTCAACATATGTATCTAAACTAAGTAGAGCAACTGTTAAATCTGAAAATCCATATTTTGAAAATATACTTCCACCTACTGTTACAACATTTCTAAATTGAATACCTATTATATCTTTAACTGAATTTTTAATTATTCCATTAAATTGTTCATTTATTATAGAGCTAGTTTCTAAACTTCTAAGCGTAGTCATAGCCCCTATTTCTATAAATTCATCGTTTTCTTTTATGTAATCTAATCCCAAGTTTGAAAGTTCAATTCCAGTTCCTATTCTTTTCTTCCCCATTCTTAGAAAAGCTGTACCTCCAAGAATTTGATTATTCTTTCTTTTAACTAATATAGAGTATGCTTCTTCTAATGTATTTGGTTGTACTATGTCAGCAAGTGTAAACATACTTTTCCTCCCTCTTCTTATATATCTTATTTTTATTCATATATAATTCATCATAAATTATATCATATTTAATAATTGTCCTTATAATATTTTTCATTTATAATTTAAATAAAAGCATCTTTTTATGTTTTCAGATGCTTTTATTCTTAGTTTTTTATAACTATTTATAGTATTTGATTATCTTCACTTTCTAATAAATCTAATTTACCTGCAATATATTTCGTAGTGCTTCCTTGTATTATCAATGTCATTAATATAGTCATAAACACAATTGATGATATTATTTCATACCCAGGTATTTTCATAGTTGATATTATTCCACAAAGTGCCGCAGGAATAACTCCAGTTTCTCTAACCCACATCATAAATAAAATTTCATTTTTGCTCCATTTAGCTTTTTTATCAAATATACAACAAATTATAATACTTATAGGTCTAGCTATAAACATAAGTCCTATAACTGATATTATAGATGGCGTAAAATATTTAATTAATATTTGTAAATCAACTTGACTACCTAATATTATAAAAATCATCATTCTACAAATTGTACCTAATGTTTCAGCAACGTTTAAATCTGCATTATAAGATTTCTGAGTTAACCAAATTTTAAAATTCTTTTTATTTCCATTTATAATTCCTACTATAAAACAAGCCATGTATCCACTTCCACCTAATTTAGTAGCTAATTCATATGCTATTATTACAGATATTATGGATATTATAGGTGCAAAATCTTTAAATATTCCATAAGGTTTATCATTTATTAATTTTAATAATAAAATTCCAGTTATTATCCCAACTACAGTTCCTACAATAACCATAGTCCCTAAGTCATATAAATTTTCTTTTATCGAAAACGTACCCGATAGTATTATAGCTAAAACAACTGATGTTAATATAGCTCCAGTTGCATCATTGAATGCCGATTCACTTATTACCGTTTGTTTAACTTTATCTCTAATTTTGACACTATTAAAAATTGGAACTAACGTAGCTGGATCAGTTGACGCAATTATAGCTCCTGCTAATAAAGCCGTCATTGAACTAACTCCAAATGTAGAGCCTATTATTGCTTTCATTATTATCGCAGATATTATAACTCCAAACGTTGATAATAATAAAACAGTAATTTTAACATTTTTTAATACTTTTAAGCTTATCTCTTTTCCTCCTAGATATAATATAAAAGCTGATCCAAATGTAAGTATCAACTGATTCTCTATTTGATATGAGCTTATATCAATAAACTTAAAAACTGATGGACCTATAAATATACCTGCAATAAGAAATAAAACTACATCAGGTATATTTATTTTTTCACTTAATTTACTACATACTATTCCCGTCATAGCTACAATCGCAAATATTACTAGTAAATTATTGCTAGCTATAGTATGAATAGATGTTTCCATAAAAAATCCCCCCTAAAATTCATTTTTACTTAAATATATGAATTAAATTTTAGGAGGTTCATTTTATTTTATGAAACTTGAGTGTTAGTATTTCTAACTTCTACTTTTTCTTTGGGTAAAACTATATTTAAAACTATAGCAATAATAGCTACTACTACAAGCCCCGAGTCTCCAAAAACAAGTTGTATAGGTCCTGGCATTTGTGATAATACTCCTGGTACTAAAGTTAAACCAACTCCAAGCCCTAAAGCTACAGCAACTATAGTACTATTTCTATTGTTTAAAGGTTCAGATGTTATAAGTTTTATACCACTTACAGCTATCATTGCAAACATCATTACACTTGCACCACCTAATACACTCGATGGCATTAAAGATATAATAGCTCCAAATTTAGGAAAAACTGCTGCCATTATTAAGAAACCAGCACCTATTGCTACTACATGTCTATTTATAACCTTAGTCATTGCTATAAGCCCTACATTTTGTCCAAATGATGTTGTTGGCATAGAGTTAAATAAAGCTGCTATCATACTTCCAAATCCATCAGCCATAACTCCACCTGATATCTCTTCATCTTTAGCATCACGATTCATACCTGAATGTGTTATAGCCGTTATATCACCTACTGTTTCAACGCCTGATACTATAAACATACACACGAATGCAAATATAGCATCTATGTGAAATTCAAATCCAAATTGTAATGGCATAGGTACAGATATTAAAGCCATCTGAGAAATTTGAGAAAAATCTATTTTCCCCATGGGTATTGCTACTATATATCCAACTATAAGTCCTATTAATATTGATGCAATACTAGTTATTCCTTTTGTGTATTGTTTAAAAAATAATACAGTTATTAAAACTATACTTCCTAATAACAGGTTTGACATTGATCCAAAATCACTTGCTCCTACTCCACCTGCAAAATAGTTTATTCCTGTAGGTAATAGTGATATTCCTATCGCTAAAACTACAGTACCTGTTACAACTGGTGGGAAAAACCTTCTTATTTTTCTAACATACGTTCCAAATAATATTTCTATTATACTACCTACTAAGCAAGCCCCTAGTATTCCTTCATATCCATACTTGCTCCCCACAGAAACTGCAACTGATACAAATCCAAAGCTCGTTCCCATAACAATCGGAAGTTTAGCTCCAAATGGTCCAAGTCTATAACATTGTATTAATGTAACAAGTCCAGAAACTAACATAGCACATTGAACCAGCATTGTTTTATCTTCTAAGCTAAGACCTAACGCTCCAGAAATTATTATCAAAGGTGTTACATTTCCAACAAACATGGCAAGCACATGTTGTAAACCAAGAGGTATTGCTTCCTTTAACTTTGGTCTTCCATCAAGTTGATAGATAACTGAATTTTCCATAAATTAGTCTTCTCCCTCGTTTTTTCGAATATTATATCAAATAATTTTTTCAATATTCGTATTTATAAGTTAATTATAACAGTTCTTAAATTTAATTCAACATAAAACACGAATTTTTTTGTTCTTTCATTAAATATAGTACGCATTTTCAAAAAAGCTCTTGTATTATCAAAATACAAGAGCTTTTTTTATTTTTTATTATTTATATTAAGTTTTAAATTTTTTTCAGATTCATTTTTTATATTATTTTTATTTATTATATCATTTACAGACGAGCTACTACTTAAAATATCCTTTGTGTATTGTAAAGCATTTTCATATTGTCCTTTTTTAAATCTATTTTGTGTCATATGCTTCACTCCTTAATTTTTTAGCATGGAGGAAAATAATTTTTATTTGATAATCTATTTCCCAATATATCAGCTATTTTTTTATTTTGAGATATTTCATTTGCTATTTCTTCTTTATTTTGATTTTCTTTTAACAACTTTTTTACTTCTTTATTATTATCCAACTCTTATTTTTTTATATTTTCAGCTTTTTTATTATTCATATAATTACCTTCC
>NZ_JBOFKN010000089.1:0-11294 GCF_051657365.1 Paraclostridium sp. | reverse complement strand
ATCATTTTCTGAAATTAAATTTGATGGTATAATCATTTTGAGTCATTCCTTTTGATTTTGATTTGTTTTGCGACATCATTATATCAAAAAAGAATGACTTTTTTATTTTTTACAATTTTTGTTATTCAACAAGCTATATATATTATTGACCTAACTGTTTAATTACTCTATGTCTATATGAACCTTTTTTACACTCCGTATATATCCCTGAACCTGTAGAGGTGAATTTTATATTTCCACACTCATCTGTTCTATGTACTTCTATTTCACGTTCTTTTAATCTTTTCATAACTACTTCATGAGGATTAAAGTATGGATTGTTTTCTCCAACTGTTATGACAGCATATTTAGGTTTTAAAACATCTAAAAACACTTCACTAGTACTTCCCCATGCTCCATGATGCCCTATTTTTAAAAAATCTACCTCTTCCATACTTTCTAAAACCCTTTTTTCAGTTTTATCTTCTGCATCTGCTGCAAATAAAAATTTATCTTCTCCGTTACAATATAATGTTATTAATGATTCATCATTTATATATTCCCCACCCTGAGTATTATAAATTTTTAAATAGGAATTAGAATCTAAATTAATCACTTCTCCTTCCTTAGGTATTTTAGCCTTAATATTTTTAGCTGATAATGAATTAATAAACTCATTATCATATTTATCTTTAGGATTTCCATTAGAAATTAAGACTTCACCTATTTCAAAATTTTTTATTACACTATCTAATCCTCCTAAGTGATCTCTGTGATAATGAGTTGATATTACATAATCTATTTTAGAAATTCCCTCCTTCTTTAAATATGTATTTATGTGTATTTCATCATTATCTTCAGCACCGTCTATTAAAATGTTTTTTTTACCTTTTATAAGGATACAGTCACTATTACCTGTATCTAAAATATGAACTTCCACCTCATTTTTAGCAGCCTCACCATTTACTGATATTTTATTTATTTTTGACTTAATCATTGCCATAAAACTATATCCAAGTATAAAAGCAAAAATAGTAAGTACTATAATAACTAAAATTAAAATTTTTCTTTTTTCTTTTCTCGTTAAATAAAATGAGAACATATCAAACACCCTTTCTATGCTCTCCACCATTTTATATTAAAGTTATTATTTACTAAATATAAAAAATTTATAATTATTTTTTTAAACTAGTTTAAATAATATTGCCTTTAATTGAATTATTTGAGTTTCATCATTAAAATTATCAATTCTTTTTAAAAGCTCATCAATAATATCTTTATCAACATATTCCTCAAATGACATATCATCCAAAATTTCTTTTAAAAAAGCAAACTTATTTCCTTTTGTCTTTAATGCATTATCTAAAAATTTTAATATTTTATATTGATCTTCTATGTTAGCAATAAATTCTGATAACTCAATAAGCCATACAATATCATACTCTTCTAAAGCTGCTAGCTTTTTAAATGCTTCTTCGTTATCTAAAACCATTTTAAATATTCCTTCACTATAATCTTCTATAAAGTGTTCTAGTAAATCTTTAGTTATTCTTATATCATCTATACCTTTTAAAATTACAAGCTTCCAATGTTCTAAAGCTGTTTCTTTATCTATATAAATCATATGTTCTAAAATTTTAAATATCTCCTCAGTATTAAAATTATCTGTACTAAGAAAATTCTCTATTTTATCATTTAAAACTTTTAATTTTTTAGCTCTATCATTAAACATAAATACACACTCCATACAAACTTAAATTAACTATATGTTAAATTCATTTTATTAAATTATACATATAATTCTAATACTTTCAAGTTTTATAAAAAGTTTTCAATATAACATTTCATAATCTTTTTTCTAAATTTTGTTTTTCTATGCATATTTTTATTTCCAAAAAACTCAAATTCCCTAAAAATTTCAAAATGAGTAATCTTATTATTAAATTTAAGAGCAAATAAATTACTTCTTAAATTTTAATGTAATTAAAATAACCCCCTAAAATAGTGTGTTAATTAAAATTTTATTATCTTACAATCCCTTTACCTGAATCATCTAAATTCAAAAGCTTTTCAGGATAAGGTTCTAATAATGTTTGTTTTAATAAATATTCATTATCAAAACGTATAGCATATCCTTTCAACATTGTAATTATAGTTTTCTTAGGTTGCTTTCCTTCTCTAAAATCTTTAAGCATTTCTATAAAAAATATTCGTTCATCATCATATAAATATTTAGAAACATAACCATAAGCTTTTTCATAAACATGACTACATCTTCTAAATTTTTGATTTTCTTTAAACAATTCAAATAATAGATTTTGATATTCTTTAAAGTTTTCAAACAAATTTTTTTTATTTAAATTTGCTATGATATTTCCCATTTGTTTTGTTATATATGGTGAGTATGTCATAAATAAAAGCTTATTTTGTGTATGAAATTGAACTAAAATTTTGGGATTCAAAATATTTTTCATTTTTCTAAAACTAGCTAAAGTAAAAATTTTAGTTAAAAAATTATCTCTTATTTCAAAATTTTTAAGTCGTCCATCTTCCTCTATAATAACTTGTGTTAAATTATCAATTAAATATGCTGCAAAAATACCAGCTCCTTTAATTGACATAGAACCTTTTTCTTCTGTTTTGTATATTTTAACATCTTTAATCCCACAAGATGGTGATCTTCCTTTTAAAATAAAAGCATCTATATCCTTCTTTTTATACTCTAAAACTTTATCATTTGCGAATTCTAACATTTTATCAGTTACATCATTTTTTGTTGTTGATTCTATAACTTTTTTATTATTTTCATCTCCAACAATTTTTATCGTATCTCTTGGAATTCCTAGGCCTATTCCAACTTCTGGACAAACAGTTTCAAATTCTACGTAATCCATAAGCTCATTTAATAATTTACAAGGAGAATCCTCCCCATTATATCTACATTTTTCTCCATTTAAACACTTACTAACAATAATTATTGGTTTTTCCCATATCTTGTCCATAAAAAATTACACCTCAAATATTAAAAATTATTTTAATATTATTTTCTTCTATAATAAAAAAAATATCCTAGTAAGTTATTGTATTTTTAATACACTTACTAGGATATTTTTTTATTTCATATTTATAAAATTCAATATATCATCTTTTAAAAACCCAATATTATCTAATACAATACAATAAGTTTCATTTTTAAAATATTGACCAAATAATAAGTTAAAATCATTATCTCTCCAAAGAATAAATCCTGGAATATTATTAAACGCTACTGTTAATTCTCCAATATCAACAAGTCTTTCATTACTTTGAATATAGCCTATTCCTTCTAACCATTCTGGTTCTAAACCTTCATCTAAGTCAAAATCAAGTCCATTTACACATGTAACAAAAGAATCAAAAGAATCAACAAATGGCAAATATAATTTTTCCTTATCTTCTATAAGATTCTCAAAATCAACAAATGTCAGTTCTGCTATATCAAATTTTTCCTTTACTGAAAAATCTTGATTTAGACTAAATATTTTGCCATCAAAACTTTTAACAGCTTTATTCCTTAATAAATTTAGAGCCCCTTGTTTATATTCATTAAAAATTTTTTGCAAATTCACTCTCTTAATTATCATTATTTAAACTCCAATCTAAAATTAATATAAGTTTCTATTAATTTTAGCACATAAAAAACACTTGCTCAAAGTCAAAAGGACTAATTAGTATAATTTCAACTAAATAGTCCTTCTTTTAATATTAAATTATTTAAAATTCATCAGTATATACTTTAAAATACGCCTGTGAATAATAACATACTGGACAAACTTTTGGTGGTTCAATCCCTTCTACTACATATCCACAATTTTGACAAATCCAAAATAGACTTTTATCTTTTTTATAAAAAGATCCTTCATTTATTTCATTATATAATTTTCTATATCTATTTTCATGCATTTTTTCAATTTTTGAAATTGCGTCATAAGCTTCTGCAATTTTATTAAAGCCTTCTTCCTTAGCCACCTTTGAAAATTCTGGATATAAAATAGCTTGTTCTTCATGCTCACCTTTAGCAGCCGCATCAAGACAATCTACAGTTTTATCATATAAATCTACTGGATAATCTGCATTTATAATTATTTTTTCACCATTTAAATTATTAGCTAAAAACTTATAAAAAACATTTGCATGTGCCTTCTCTTGATTTGCAGTTTCTTCGAAAATTTTTGCTACAGATTCATAGCCTTCTTGTTTTGCTACTAATGAATAAAATGTATATCGATTTCGTGCTTGTGACTCACCAGCAAAACTTTTCATAAGATTTTCTGCAGTTTTTGTACCTTTTAAATTTTTCATAATATTATTCCTCCAAGTCTTTGTAAAATTAAATGATTTGTCTATTCTATTATTACCTAGAGTTCAATAATTATTATATTTTAAATATCTATTTTAACTTTTGGTATATATATAGATTTTAAAATTTCAACAATTTCTTTTTCTTTCATATACGTACTATAAACACTACATACTTCAATATAGCCTACTATATTATCTATTATTTTATAACTTGGTTCTTCTGATAACTCAATATAATCAATTAAAGAATACGCTATCTCTTCAAGAATTATAACAATATTCTCTCTATTCCCCTTATTTCTAAAGTCCTCAATAATTTTCAATAATTTATCAAGATTATTCCATCCATCTCTTTTAAATATACCAATTTTAAAATTAGATTTTTCAATAATATTTTCTACTTTTACAATATCACATTCATATAAATTTGTTTTATAAAGCAAATTATTATATTTTAAGGACTTTCTTAAATTTATAAAAAGCATTTTAGTTGAATAAAAAATATTCTGTCGCTTCCGCATAAATTCCTCCATTAAATTTAACATATAAAATTTTATAATTAATTATATAAATTTTATATGTAGGTAGCATCAATATTCTATTAAATTTCTAAAAATAAATAGCATCTGAAATTACTATTTAATTTCAGATGCTAAAATTTTCATTACTTTTAAAGTTATATATTTTTCAATTTATTATTTTATATTTAAATTTGGCATTTGTGGTACTTGCACTCCCTGTGACAATTGTACTGTTTGTCCATTACCTTGTTGTGTATTACCTTGTTGTGTATTACCTTGTTGTGTATTACCTTGATTAGAATTTGTTTGACCTGTTGATGGAACCTGAGTAGATTGTCCATTACTAGGTTGACTGTTATTCTCTTGTGAACTTGGGGCATTTGAAGTTCCACCTGTTCCAGTTTGTGAACTCTCTGGAGTATTTTGTGAACTTGAATTACTTGATCCATCATTAGGTACTGTATTCGGTTGATTTGATTGATTTGATTGATTTGTACTAGTTCCATTCCCTGAATTTATATTTGGTTGTGTAGTTGTATTAGGATTAGTTGTAGCACTTCCATCTTGTGAATTATTTCCATTTGTAGCATTTTGTGAATTATTTCCATTTGTAGCATTTTGTGAATTATTTCCACTACCTTGTGAACTACTTCCAGTATTTCCTGACGGCTTAGATGTTCCTGAATTCACACTACTTGAATTCACATTACCTGAATTTGGATTAGTCTGATTATTATTAGTGTCAACCACTGGTTGTTGATTACTTGATGAATTATTTTGTGTAGTTTGTGTCTGATTACTTGGAACAGCTATATTACTTGAATTTTGTGTTGCTCCTTGTGAGCTTTGATTTAAATTTGAATTTGTTTGCTCTGTTGGTAAGTTGTTACCCTCTCCAGAATATGCTGTAGTATCAGAGGTTCCACCTTGTACTGCTTGTCCAGTAAACTGAGCATTTTTAGCAGCTGGATTAACATAGACGCCTGGCGTATATGTAGATGGTGATGATGAACTCACTTCTTTTAATAGTTTACTACTAGTTAGTAAAGTTATTGTACTGATAATCGCTATGAATACAATGAAACCAATCGCTATAAAAATTCGCTTATTCTTTTCAAAATTTTCTTTAAATTTACTCATATATTCTCCTTTTATTATTATGGTAAAATAACTGTCATTTCAACATAGATTTAACGCAATTGAAACATAAAGTATACTTTTATTATACAAATTATTATCTTTTTGTAAATGGATTTTAATAGGTAATTAAGTAAAAGAAAGTTTTTATCTAAATAAATATACGCTATATTCAGATGAAGAAGAGATCTTTTTTTTGATAACTATTAAATTTTTAATAAATAAATCGTGTATTTCTAAGAAGCATGGAGCTATCGATAGTATGCATTTCCTCTTATCCTCTAAATACTAAATTTTTATTTGAAAAATTTATATTTTTTTAATAAAATGAATACCTGAAGATTCATTTAGTTATTTGTTCAAATTTAATATTTTAATAATATAATTTACTGGAGGAATTCAAATGAATTTTTTTAAATCTTTATCCCCATTCCAAAAAATATTTTTTATCTTCTTTATGGCAGCAGGAATTTTATCTTTCTTTGTTCCATTATTTACAGGAGATTCAAATTTTTTCGAATTATTTAGTGTAATAAGTATAATTGGATTAATATCCTCATTATCAGGAGTATTAACATCAATATATCAAGTTAGAGCTAGTATTGCTTGTTATTTTTGGTGGATTTTAAATACAGTTACATATGGAATAGTAGCTATAGATCAGCACTTATACGGTCAATTTATACAAAACATAGTATTCTTATTACCACTAGAAATTTGGGGATTCATAGCATGGAAAAAAAATCTTTCAAACTCTGAAAACGACTCAATAACAGTAAAAAAATTTACTACTATGAATTGGGTTATAACTATAATAGCATTACTAATTTGTTGGTTTTTATATGGTGAACTTTTAAATTATTTACCTGAAATATTCAAATCTTTGTTTAATATGAAAATACAAGCTGATAATCAAATTAAATTAGATTCATTTACATCTATTATTACAATTTTCGCAGTATTTTTAACATCTAAAAGATATATAGAACAATGGTATTTTTGGATAATTGCAAATATAGGAATAGTATTATTTATTAAAAATATTATAAATACTGGAATATTCTCTGTATCTGATTTATCAGGGGCTCTTGTTTGGGCTCAATATGGAACTGCTTCAGTATATGGACTTTACTGTTGGCTTAAAATACATAAAAAGCAAACAGCATAAAATAAAAAAACAGAAAGTTATTACTTTCTGTTTTTTTTTAAAAATAAGAATATGCTTTCTCATAAAAATTAACCTTTTTCACATAATTCGATGTCTGTGTAAAAGGTATTTTTTTTAGACTTTTTCCATTTTCAGAAAAATCACTATTTTTCAACCAATTTTCTACATTAGTCCTTCCAGCATTATATGCTGCTATTGCAACATCTTTATTTCCAAACTCATTTTCCAAATTCTTTATATACCAACACCCAAATTCTATATTTATTTTAGGATTATATAACATTTCTGGAGTAAAATTTTTAACACCTAACTTTGTTGCTATCCAAGCTCCAGTTTCATTTGTTATCTGCATTAATCCTTTTGCATTTTTATTAGATATAGCATTAGGATTATAATTACTCTCTGTTTTTATTATTCCTTTAACTAAAAGTGGATTTACTCCAAATTCAGTGCTATATTCCTGTATATAATTATTGTATTTATTAGGAATCATTTCATTTTTGATAGCAACTCCACCTAATACAACTACAAATATAATAATAATTATCACTGCTAACTTCTTTTTCATTTGTAATTCCTTCATCAAATATGTATTTTTAACTTTTCTTGCTCCTAAATAAGCTTAAAAACTTTATTATTTAGTATTTATGTGATATTAATAAATTTTTTAAATTCTTAACATTGGAAATTTTTATATATCTAAAATTTAAAATTTCCTAGAGAAATTACTGATATTACAATTATAAATATACACATAACTTTTGTTATACTTTCTATTATAGACCCTGTTTTAAATCTAGTAAAACTTATTCTAAACTTAAAAAAAGGAATAAAAAATGGTACTCCTGCTCGAGTAAACATATCAAGAAGTATATGACTTGCATACCCTACTAAAACTCCTAATAAATAAACCCTTATATATGGTAATAAAGCATAACTATCTAGGTAAGCTATGAACATGGCAATAATAAATATTATTAACACAACTACTGCTGATGGTTTTTTATATTTTTTCTTTCCCGTAGGAATACTTTTTATTACAAAAAGTATTGATGACGTTATTATCAGTCCCACTATAATAGAAAATATTAAATGATTACGACTCCCTAAATTTGTTCTTAAAATATCATTTAGTTTTTCTCCTAAAAAAGTAGTAAAAACTGCAAAAACTGCTAAAGCTATAAAACTATGTGTTCCTCCTCTATGTCCAAAGTTCTCAGCTATAAATCGAGATATTGGTTTAACCTTCTGTCCTATAGTACTACTCGGAGAATCTATATCTGGAATCAAACTTCCAATTGCACCGCCAGCCATTGTTACAGCTGCAAAAAGCAAAGGATTATGAATGGAAATAGAGAATAAGTTTTCAGCTATAATAGGTGTAAGAGCGCCAAATGCTATACCTCCAAACCTATGTGTTGGTCCTAACACTTCAACACCTCCTTATTTCAAAATTCGTATATACATATTATAGATAGAAAAATAGTATCTAGCAATAACTAGATACTATTTTAAATTTAAGATGTTGCATCATTATTTGATCCATAACCACTTGTATTATCTGCTGCTCCAATATACTTTGATGGAATTGGTGCAGAAGTTAACATCCAACCTTGTTGTCCTTTATAAACTACATCATTCATTTTATTAGCTGTATTTATTATTTTAGCTGTATTATCAGCAGGGTTAGAACTTATCATAGTAGCTGGATTAATTTCACCAACAACCTTAGATAAATCTGTTGGATATTCATAAAGTTTTATAACAGGTGTATTAGCATTAGGTAAAAACTGTACTATATATGGCATATTACCAAGAGTTAGTGGTGCAAAGTTTGATTCATTTGGTATTAAAGTCATATTTTTTGCATTTACAAAAGTATCTGTTTTAAATCCAAGTCCATCAACATCTCCTGCAGCTGATCCTAAAATGAAATATCCATCAACATATCCTATAACTAAAAGATTAGTTCCTGCTGGATAATATTTTACCGGTCCATTACCTTCTAATATATTATTGTAAACAGGAATATTTTGCTGTGATGTAATCATTCCTGTTATCAAATAATTTGTATGCATTTTTCCATCCGCAAGAGGAATAGGTGCTTCATAAGTCCCTTGTGGTATATACATACCATTTCCTATGTCAATTTTAGAAGGTGTAACATTCATAGGTGTTGTTATTGGCATATTATTACTAGATAAATTATCTGTATTTGATAAAGTAGCCTGTTTTAATAAATTATCATTGACTTTTTGATGATTAGTAGGTCTTGTCCCATTTGTATAAGCAAAAACTGCTATACCGCCAATTATAACAACAACGCCTATTGCAACTAATATTTTTAATGATTTCATAAATTTAATCTCCTAAATATGTAATTATATTTTTCATTATATTCTCAAAAAAACCCTAAAACGTTTCAAAGGAATTACAAAAATTAGAATATAATTACTTAAAATAATCAATACTTATTATTGCTTTAATTTTTAGTTTTAAATAATTAGATATTTAATTTCCCTTAAATAAAAATAAATGAGATTTATGTAAATAGAATTTATATAAATCTCATTTATTTTATCTTTTTATTTTTTTTCCATTCTTATCATATCTTCTTCTAAGTAATATTTCAGTAATTATTTGAAATACTAAACCTATAAATAGTGATACTATTGATATAGTCCAAAGGTTATCTGTGAAGCATATTAATATACTTGATATAATCATCGCTAATATTCCACTAGAAACTTGCATATTACACGATAACTTATTTCCAAAAACCCAAGCTTCCTTGCTACTCTTCGATCTTTTAGTTCTATACCCTCTACTATTACTTATTACTGGTGTTATTTTTGATTTATTGTAAAATCCTACAAATATTAAAGTAAGTCCAACTACCCAAGAATAAAAAAGCATAGCCATATATTTTCTCTCCTAACAATCCATTTTATATAATAAATAATTATTCATACACTTTTATAGTATAGTATTTATTAATTATTTTCAATTATATGAATGTATAAAAACAATTTATCTACTTATAATAAGTATGAAACATTTCAAATTTACGCCTTATAATATATTAAAACGACTATCTTTAAAGATAGTCGTTTTTTTACTTAAATATTATTTTCCTAAAAGATCTTTAAACTTATCTATAATAGAATTATTTTTTTCTTCTTCATATAAATCATAATCCTCACTAAAACAATAGTCACTCTCATCAATATTTTGAGCTGGTCGCTCTTCTTGTATTTCTATTGGTATATCTAATATTTCAGTTTTAGAGCCATCAATTTTATCATAAAATTCTTCTTTGCTCATAGCTATAGTTTTATCTATAGTGGAGTCACTCTGTTCTTTTGATTTAGGAGTAAATGATTGTGCCACTATTTGTCTTTTTCTAAGCATTGCTTCTCGTTCTTCTTTTAAATGTATCTCTTTCATATATAATTCTAAGTCCTTTTCTTCTATAAATCGTTTTTCTTCTAATAATTTTTCTAAATATTCTATTTTTTTATTTGTATCATTAAGACTTGATTCAAAATTTTCTATTTTTACTTCTTCGTTATTATCAACATTAGAATAATCATCTTGATCCATATAGTTATTACCAACATTAGAAGACTCATTTTGATCTATATAGTTATTACTAACATTAGAATAACCATCTTGATCTAAATATTCATCTTCTATGATAGTTGTTCTTTGAAGATTAAAGTTACCATCATCAATATTATTTTCGTTGCAGATAACATCATTTGACTTTTCTAAACTAGAACTGCTTTTGCTACTTTTATCCTCATCATCAAGATTTAAATCTTTTTCCATACTATTTAGAATAACATCCATTTTATCTAGCTTATGTACAAATTCAAACCATTCTAACTCATCCATATTTAAATTTTTTTTATTATCTCTAATAACTATATCAATATCTCTTTTTACATCTCTTAAAATTGCAATCTTTTTTTTAATATTGTTCTTATTCATGTCTAAAGCTCCTCATATTAAAATACTATTTATTCTTATTTTACCACCACCAATATTACTTTATTATATATATACTACAATATTATATATATAACATAAAGTATGAAATAATTATGAACTAAAAAACAACTATTTAATTGTTATTTTATGAATTA
>NZ_JBOFKN010000088.1:0-2416 GCF_051657365.1 Paraclostridium sp. | reverse complement strand
AACCAGGAATCCTAACCACTAGACCATATGGGACACCAATCTGTGATTATTGTGGGTTTTTTTTTTGTAAAGTAACAAGATATTTCCATGCCACATCAACTTTAATATGTTTGGGGGCATTTTATTTAATAACTCTCTGTGTGAGAGCTGATGTAGCTAATAAGCTCAGCTAATTAGGAAGCTGATGGCAACAGTGAGATTGTGGGTTCAAATCCTGTACTGATCTGTTGATCTATTATTATTTTTCTTACATGCTCCTGACTAACTAAAATGTCCTTTTTATGTTTTTCATATCTCCAAATTTGACCACAAAGCAATGTTAATTATCTTGGCAATGCAAATATTTTCTTCATACTTTGTAAAAAAAAAAAAAGAAAATGGAAGGAGCAGTTATACCATCCTTTCCCAGAACTGGAATCGAACCTAGCTCACTTGGGCAAAAACCCAGAATCCCGACTACTACACTACTTGGAAGAACAGGGACGCGCGATCTTATTTAATTGTAAACTGTGCGATAAGCAGCTCAAGACAGCTCAACAACAGAACGATTAGAAACTAAAAAGTCAGAAAGTCTATCCATCCAAAGTTTTCTCTCTCAGGATTGATGAAGATTAATTTCTGCAGAGTCTTCCTACAGTCTGATCTTCTTTCTCTCTCTGGTTGTTTGCGTTTCTCAGCGCTGAAGACGGCCCAGTGGACAAGGCCTTCGACCGGCAACGTTCCGACATGGGATCAAACCTCGGCTCGAGGTACGTGACAAACGTGTGTGTGTGTGTGTGGTGCTCAAAAACAATGTCAAACTAAACTCTAACACAAAACAAAATCAAAACCGTCCGAAATCACTTTGCGTACATTTCCCGTCGTGAATTTCCGCCGTTGTCCGACTGCAACGCAGCTGACCTTCGAGGGAACAAGTACCAGGTAAGCCCAGGTGAGTCGATCTAGCTGGCTTGATAAAAGCCAGCTGGTGAGACAACTTTTTGAGTCTGGCTACGATATTTTTTATTTATACCAAACAAAGTAGGTAAGAAAGAAATGTGTGGTTTGTGATGAATGTACAAGTAATTTCAAAACAAAAACAACTCTAAAATCCAGATTAATGAAGGCAGATTCCGTCTGATCTTCTTTCTCTCTGGTTGCTTGTCTTCATCAGGGCTGAAGATGGTCCAGTGGGGAAGGACACGGACCGGCGGCGTGGAGACGTGGGATTATACACCGGCTAAAGGCTCATTTATGCTCAGCGTTAGATACGGATACGGGTGGAGCCTTCTGTCCGTACTCTGCGTTCACTTCGTCCGTATTTGTGCACGCTTTCGGAAAGCTTACGGATACGGACGAAACGGAGCAGTACCACCGGAAATCGTGGGGGCGGCGTAGCCAATAGTTCAAGCCAGACACGACCATAGGACACGACGAAGAAATAAAAAAAAAAACATGGAGGAACTTTTTGAGAAGAGGTTAGGAGAGTATTAGGGAAAGGAATTCTCCATCCACATGTTGCGATGTATTTAATGGCCTCACAGACCACCACCGTCCACAACGCTGCCTCCGTTTTTGCTTCTTTCTTAAGACGTACATTACGACCTCCTCTACCGTCGCCATGTCCGTTGTTGTCTGAAGCTCTTGCCTCTTAGTGGATGTATTGCTTAACATCCATGCCAAAGTAAAGGAGGCATGGAGGTATGCGGGCAGTGACGGTTACGTTGTTTGAAATGGACATATCTATTTTCGAAGATAAAGGGAGCATCAGTGAGGCTTTAGACAACCCGAGGTACATGACAAAAGTGTGTGTGGTGTGTGTTCATGTTCAAAACAAGACAAAAACTACAAACAAAACTCAAAAACCGACTGAAATCCCTTTGCGTACATTTCCCGTCGTGAATTTCTGCTATTCACCGATTGTGACAGAACTGACCTTCGACAGAACAAGGAACAGGTAAGTCCAGGTGACTCAAGCCAAGATTATGTGGCTGGATACATCATCTAAATTATATTTGTTTTGTCATTTTACTCCTTTGTTCGCTCATTCACACTGTCTACATAATAAACATGCAATAGTTTACTCTTCAGTGAGCGGTGATTTCCGATTACAGACACTTATAAATTATCTCAGTTTCGCGTCATCCCTGTCGCACAATGGTAATTTTCATTACATGCCATGGACACTGGAAAAAGACAGCTAGCTTTTGTGGCCGGCTAACGCTAACATATTACAGGTTAAAAGAAAAAAGTATAAAGATAGAAATATTTGTTGAGTATTGAAGATTTGTAAATGTCCGTCCTGGATCGAAGCCTTCATTTCAGTAGATATAGCTGAAAGCACAAAGGTCTCTGCTTAAACTCTGCGCAACGTAGCACATGTACATTTTCCCACACCGGGAATTGAACCCGGGCCACCTGGGTGAAAACCAGGAAT
>NZ_JBOFKN010000087.1:0-55090 GCF_051657365.1 Paraclostridium sp. | reverse complement strand
TTCATAAGATTTATCTATTTTAGCAAATACACCTGTGATTTTATTTGGTAAATACATACAAAATCCTCTTTTATTTTAGTTTTTTACTTAAAATATACCATTAATTTAAAATTATTACAATATAATAAAGTAGGCTATTTTTATAATAGCCTACTTTATTATCTATCCTAAATAGTTTTCTTTTATTTTCAAATAGAAATTAGTCATTGTCATTTGGTAATATGGAACATACCATAATAAACCTATCCCAAATGTTAATGTAGCTAATATTAACCATCCTATAAAACTTAATTGAAGTACAAAGAAATTAAATTTGTATCCTTTCATCATTCTACTACTTTCTTTTAAACATTCTATAGCTGATTTTTCAGGGTTTTCTGCTAATATATAATTTGCTTGCGAGAACATTAATCCTATAATAACACCAGGTATTATAAATAATATCATACCTATAGAAACACATACACCTAATATAAGATTCATAACTAATGCTTTTATAAAAACATCAAATCCTGAAAACAAATCATTAAACTGTGTAGTTTGATCTTTACGAGCTAATTTAAGCGTAAATCTAGACATTCCAACTTGCATAGAACCATAAACTAAAAACCCGATTATATTTAAAGACATTCCAAACATTGAACCTTCTGTAGAGTTTGTTAACTCTACATTTACTAGCTGTAATATCGCTGAATAACAAATAAATACTAAAATTGCTAAAAGCCATTTTCCTTTTAATTGGTCTTTTGCTCCACTTTTTAATTCTGATCTTGAAAACATATAAAGCCTCCATATTTAATTTTTATATTATATCTATACCAATAAAAGAATATTTTCAAACAATATAATAAATTTTTATATAAATTGCAATTTTTTTCTTTAGCTAATTCAATATATTTTAACATACTTGTATATGAGTTAACTTATTTCATAATTTCTATAAAATAACTTCATCACTTTGTATATAGTATAAACTATAAAAATACCCTTTTAAATTTATTAGTTCATCAAAACTACCTTTTTCTATTACATAGCCATCTTTCATCACTATAATTTCATCATAATCAATTAGTATATTTTTTATAAGTTTGTGCGTAACCACTATCATAGTTAAATCTTCTAGTTGTAATAATGATTTTTCTAAATTATAAGCTGTTTCATTATCTAGGGCCGATGTTGATTCATCTAATATAAGTACTTTAGTATTATTTATTAAAGCTCTTGCAATTGCAATTCTTTGCTTTTCTCCTCCAGATAATCTATTTCCATTTTCTCCTACTAATGAATTAATGCCCTTATCAAGTGTATTAATTAAGCCTATTATCCCCGCTCTTTCACAACTCTTAATGACATCTTCATCACTATGATTAGAAAAAAGCCTTATATTTTCTTTTATAGAATCGTCAAACATAAATACATTTTGTTGTATCATCGAAATAATTTTATATAAATCCATACTGTATATACTTTTTAAATCTTTATCATCTATGGTTATAGTTCCCTCATAGTCATTATAATATCTCATTATTAATTTTATTAAAGTACTCTTACCGCAACCACTTTCACCCACTATTGCATATTTTTTATTTTTTTCAAATACTAAGTTTATATCATTTAATGCTTTTCTATCTTCTGTATATGAAAATTTAACACCTTTAACTTCTATACATTTTTTAAAATCATCTAAATTTTTCACTTCTAAATTTTCATTTGATACATCTAGTATGTTTTCTATTTTATCTGCAATTAAAGATACCGATTTAATTTGATTTATTAAAGATATGCTAGTTTTTACAGGCCCTACTATATGTGTACTTAACTGTATAATTATAATTGCAGTTCCAACCGATATACTTTCTTTATACATTAAATATCCACCTAAAATTAGTACTCCAAGATAAATAGTTACACTAAATGATAATGAAAAACCTTTTATAATAGCCTCTAATATAGAACATTGTCTTTTTTCATTTTCCACATTCAATGAACTTTCTTTAAATAAAGAATTTATCTTTTTAGTTATATTAAATCCTTTTATAACTTCAAATCCTGAGAATAAATCTTTAGTTATAGAAGTTATATCTTCTAAGCTTTCGGAGTATTCATTTTTTTGTAAAACCAATTTTTTTGAAAGTTTATTTGGTATAATAAATCCTAAAATACCAAATACGGCTATAAATATAACTATATATGGACTAATATAAAAAAGGGCACATAAAGAAATCACAAATGATAATAACGATGATATAACTAAAAATATATTGTTAAAGAAGCTGTCTTCTATCAATTTTACATCATTATAAAGAATAGATATGTATTTGCCACTATTATCTAATGAAAAATCTTTAATATCTTTATTTATTAGTTTTGAAAATATATCACATCTCAAATAATTAACTGTATTTTTTATATATTTTGACATAATTATACCATCTAGATACTCTGTTAAAAACATTATGAATATTAAAATAACGGTTGATACAACAATAGGTATAAATTTATCAACTTGACCACCTGCAAATATATCTACAATAAAACCCATCATAAAATCAAAGCATATACTAGTTAATGCTACTAATGATATGGTTATTACTCTAGTAAAAAATTGTCCTTTATACTCTAGTGCATATTTAAAAAGCATTCTCATTTTTATTTCTCCTAATAATTACATATATTATAGTTTAAATAAGAAAAGTGTGTACTTTATAAAGTGCACACTTTTCCTATTTAAATGTTAATAAATTTGTTATTTAAATTTTAGTGATGCCCGCATCCATCATGCGAACATGTATGGTTACTTGGAAACTCATTTAATTTATTTTCTTTAAATAAATTTATATTTTCACCTACTGTATCTGCATTAGCTTTATACACTTTAATTCCCATAGAATTTAATTTAACAATTGCTCCTTGCCCTATTCCTCCTACTATGACTGCATCTACTACATTCCCCAGTAATGCTTTTATAGGTTGACACTTACCATGTTCATGTTCTAAATCACCATTGTCTATTTTAGATAATTCTTTATTTTCTAAATCATAAACTAAAAACATCGGTGCTGAACCAAAATGTCCAAATGGCTTGCTTTCTAAACCTTCATTTAATTCTACAGGTACACAAATTTTCATAATTAAATCTCCCTTCTTTTACAGCACTTCTTAATTGATTTACAATTCTTTGTACAATCAGTGCTATTTAAATCAATATTTGAATTTTCTAGAATATTATTGCTAATATTTCCTATTGAATTAAAGAAAGCTATGCATTCATCAAATATATTTTCATTTATATGATAAAACACATAATATCCTTCTTTATATCCAGTAATTATATCAGCCTCTTTCAAAACTTTTATATGTTGTGAAACTGACGAGTCAGTTATCCCTAAATACTTAGATATACCTTTTTGACATATATCTCTTTTTGAAACTAATAATAAAACCTTCAATCTAGTTTCATCACTCAATGCTTTAAATATTTTAGTTAATTTATTCATGCTCACCTCTTTTATTTAAGTAATCACTTAACTAAATTATAATACTCTTAATTATTTTTTTCAACTATAATTTTTCAATAAAAATAATTAACAACTAAAAAGGATCTATATTTTATTTAAATTAATTTATTTCAAATAAAACATAGATCCTTTTTAAAATCATTTATATGAAATTTTTATTTTTTTATTTTCAATATCTATGTCTTTAATAAATAGTGAAATATTCCTTTTTGCTACTTCTTCATTTATATAATTAATTTTATCTATTTCTTTATTTTCTCTGTACATGATTTTCATTGGACTATATATATCACATTTTATGTCACTTAATATTTCTTTAAAAGTACTCATTTTCCAAAGCTTAAAATCTTTAGACATATTTTCTATTAAATATTTTTTGTCTACTCTTTGTATTATACAATCATGTAAATCTTTATTAAGTTTATTTATAGTAGAATTATTATTACCTATATCCAGTATAATAAAATACCCATAGTCATATTTACTCCTTATCAATCTTCCATATGCTTGTTTAGCTTTTATACTTAATTGAGGATAATTAACATCTTCATAAGTCATTCTTTTAAAACTTCTTATAGACGAATATAGTGGATCATCTATACTTTTATTTGGAAGTTTATCTAGTATAACACATGTTAATCCTTCTCCTTGTATATCTACTCCTTCAAAACAACTCTTTGATGCTAACACAACACATTTTTTGCTTAAATCCCTTAGGTAGTTGACAGATTTTTTGTTTTTATGAAGTTCTATATTATGAATATTTAATTTATGAACAAGTTTTTCATATACTTTTTCCAATCTATTTTTACTAGTAAATAAAGCTAATACATGTCCATTACTATTGATACATACGTTCTCTATTAGATCTACAGTTTGATTTATAAACTCATTATTTAAAGCATTATATTTAGGAAAATTATCCATAGCTAATATTTTAGTTTTTCCTTGATAATCATATATAGATTCTATTGTTTTATCTTTAGTTGCATGTTTATTCAGACCTAACATATTTTTAAAGTTATTCATACTATTGTTTATGTTAAGTGTTGCCGATAAGAATACTACAGTATTTACAGTACTTAAAAACATACTTTCAAACATTTCAGATACATCAATAGGTATCACCCTTATGTTAAAATATCTATATTCAAAATCTATATCTATGATTCTACAATAATTATATAAATTTTCTTCATTAAAATTTTCTATTGTAGTAATTATACTTTCTATATCTATAGCTTTTGCATTTATACTATTGAATAAATAAGTATCATCTTCTCCTTCTTTTTCACATTGATCTATTATATAATTTAAGCTTGTTAGTACATCCTTTAAATATATTATTGTATTTTTTAGTTCTTTTCTTATATATAGTTTAATATCAATTTTATTATTATATGCCATATTGCTAAGTGGAGCTTCTTGTCTATTTATTTCCCAGGAATGATTATATAAGTCTTTTTTAAGAGATTTACAACATCCATTCAATATATTATGTATGCTTTCTTTAGCCAATATTATTTTCTCTTGAAGTTTTTTTCTTATATTTGCATCTATCTGTAATTTCCCTGCAATACTTATATAAAATTTATCCATCATACTCACATTTTTATGTTTTATATCACTATGTGGATATAAATCATCTAGTAATCTTTCAATCATAATACTGTTACTCTCTAATGTAAAGAAATCATAACTTTTTTCCATTAAGTTGTGTCCTTCATCTACAATTAAATAATCTAATTGTTTTTGTTCTTTATATGGCCATTTTGCTAGTAAAGAATGATTAATTACTGTTATATGTTCTTTCTTAAGCTCTTTTATCCTATTTTTATAAAAACATCGCTCTATACATTTTTCTGGATAACATATGTCAGATTCACATCTTATATTTATTATTAAGTCATCTATATCTTTAAAAACGTCTTTCACACTACAGCATATTTCTTCTATATCTCCATGCTCTCCATTTTGAATTAATCTTTCTATATACAAAAATTGTAATAATTCATTCTTACTTTTAAAAATAATAGCTTTCTTATACTCTTCTAACCTTCTATTACATAAGTAATTATTTTTTCCCTTCATACATCCATAGTTTATCTTGCCATCTAAATTCAAAGATTTTAACACTGTTGGTATATCTTTATTTATAAGCTGCATTTGTAGGTTTTTAGTATCTGTAGATATTACTATTTTTTTATCATTATAAAACGACTCCATAATAGCAGGTATTAAATACCCAACACTTTTTCCTATTCCAGTCGGAGCCTCTATACATCCGATTTTAGGTATTTCCTTATTACTTTGAAAAACTTCTTTTATAAATTGTGTAAATTCATATTGCTTAGGTCTAAATATATAGCTAAAATCTTTAGATGTAGACCATATTCTACTTATTTTCAATAACTCTTCATATGAATTTTTATATTTAACTAAATCAACACCATGCTGGTTATTAGTTTTAGTGTTTTTTTTATCATAAACTACAAATGCTTCATATTCAGATTTATTATCAACCTCTTTTAAGTATTTACTCCACTCCCAATTAGGTAAATTTGCAAATTGAAAATACTGATCTAAATTAAAATATAATTTATCTAATCTAGTTTCTTCACTTTTAAATAATCTTATAAGCAATGAATTTACGACATTTATATTTAAAACAACGTCATGGAGTGCTCTATTTTGTTTGACTTTTTTCGAGTTAGTAATATTGTCTAATAGATAATTCAACCCATAATCCTTGTGATATGGTTCTAGAATCATAGCTAATTGCATTGAGTCTAATAATTCATTTGTACACTTTCTATCAGTATATATATATTTATCTAAAAAATTTTTTTGAAATTTTAAGTCATGACAAATAATAGGCATCTCACCTATAAACTCTAATAGTTTATTTTTAACTTGATATATTGTCAGTGATTTATCTAAATCTTTTTGCTTTAAATTTTTACAATGTCCAAATATACTTGCAGAAATTTCTTCAAACGGCTTTATTAATGTATTAAATTTATATGTTTTTTCATCAGTTATCTTTATAGCTGCTATTTCTATTATTTCAGAGGAGTTTGGATTTAGTCCACTAGTTACTATATTTAAATATATTACGTTTTTTAGTATACTCTGCATTTTTATCCTCCTATTTTTTAGTACAATAATTATACCACTTTATATAAATTAAACAAAACTTTCAAATTTATTATTATATTTTACATAAAAAATCCACTTTGAAAATTAAAGTGGATTTTTTATATATAAAGTTAAATAACTAGTGCATCATTCCTATTACAGCTCCGATTACATACGGTATTAACCATATACACCATACGAATATACTAAATTTATGAAATACTTTTTGTTTTTGTTTATCATCTTTGTAAAGTACCCATGTAGCCCATAACGCATGAAATAGCATTAATACGATAGCAGCTGTACCTGTTATTCCATGTATCATCTGAGCAGTTGTTGAAATACTTATAGTACCTGTTTTTGCTATCTGACTCATAAGAATAGTACCTGTAGTATCACAAATTAATCCTATATAAAATATTATTACATGTTTTTTCTTTAATTCCTTAGCCTTTCTTTCACTAAATACTCCAATTGTATAAAATACCAAAGCTAGTGTTATAGCTAATATAGCTAATATCAATTTAAAACTCATATAATTTCCTCCCCTTATTTAGTTTGCATGCAAACTATTTTATTTTAATTATCATATACCCTCAATTATATTTTGTCAAACAATTATTTAATTTTATTTTTTAGTAAATTTAGAGTTTTTATTATATCATTTATTTCTTCTTCAGTTAAATCTTCAAATACAGCATCAAATATCTCTTCTTTTTTTATTCTAAAATTTTTTGAGAACTCTATACCTTTTTCTGAAAATTGTATATAGGTGTTCCTTTTATCATTATCATATTTTATTTTTTTTATATATCCAGCTTGCTCAAGTCTATTTACTATCCCAGATACAGTTCCCTTTGATAAATGCATATTTTCGCATAATTGACCTATATTAATTTCTTTTTTATGAGCAACAACTTTAAGCACCATTATTTGTTGATGCGTAAGTCCACAATCTCCTATACTATTTTCCATTTTGTTCATAGATTTTGAATATATCTCTCTTATTAACATTAGTATTTTAAATGAGTCTTTCATAATTACCTCCTAGATTTTATATTCTTATAAATTAATTTTACCATGTATAATCATAGCCTAAAACCAAAATCAGCATATCTAATAGCAAAACTCTATATACTAGAGCTTATTTCAAAGATGTAATTAGTTTATCAAATGATATACGTAGATCTTTTATAGATATAATAGATTTAGGTTTTTTTAAAAAAATATTTTATTACATAAAAGATAGCATAGATACATATCCATGCTATTTTTTATTCAAGAGATCTTACTCTAATAATATCTAACTCCTCTTCATTAAAAATATCATTAGTATAAAGCATTAAATATTCTTCACTAACACTTGAATTGAAAACAATCAAATCATCAGTATTTATACTTATATTAATGTCCTTATCAAATAATCTTTTTATAGGATGATTTTTTATATCATCTATTGCTTTTAAATAAATATTACTACTTGGACAAAGATTAAGTCTTATATCTCTATCTTTTATCATTTCTAATACATATTCATTTTCTATCGCTCTGAAACCATGTTGTATCTCATCTATATTTAAAGTTTGTATAGCATCTCTAATATTTTCTGCTCCTAAAAATTCTCCTGCATGAGCTTTTAACTTTAATCCTTTACTCTTTGCGTACTTATAACAATTTCTATATCTTTCAAATCCTACTAAGGCTTCATCTCCATACAAATCAATTGATTTAAAAATATTACTATCTATAAGTATAGGTATAATATTTTCCAAATTTTCATTAGTTATACTTTTTGCTATACCTATCTCAGGCCTAAATTCTATTTGACTTTTATGTTTTTTAACTATTTTTTCTATACTATCAAAAAACTCAGATTTATCTTCAAACCTTAAAAAATCATGGCAGTCTATGCTTGCTTCTAACACACCTACTCCATCATCAATTGCACTTTTTACAGTTTCCTCTATAGTCCATAAAAAATCATCTTTAGTTTTTATATGAGTTATATACTCATTAAAAATAAAATCATCTAAACCTTTTATACCATTCATATTCTCAGAGGGTTTTTTTATTTTTCCATTAGTATATTTATGTATTTTTTCAAATTTCATACCTAAACCACCATGATTATGTAATTCACCCTTATTTATACTTTTTAATCCTTCTAAATTTTTATTTATTAAATATTCTTTAAACTTTTTACTATTGTTCATATATTTCTAATTTTTTTATTATATCACATATACGTATCTATAAAAGATTCTTTTGTAGATTCTTTCATCTCATACAAATGTAAATCCTATACCTCTATATTATTCAAAAAACTATATCTCGCCTCTATACCATCTACCTTCTTGCTATAATTTAGTTAGTTTATATATTGACAGTTTTAGAATAAAGTTATAATATCAGTAAGATTATAGTTTTTATAGTATATAGAAAATTATGTTCATTTTAAAACTGTTAATAAATATAATTTTTTATATTTGGATAATCATAAAATTAAAATAAAGGATGATAAAATATGACAGAACAAAATTTACACTTGATTGATGAAGTTAAAAGAAGAAGAACCTTCGCAATCATTTCCCATCCCGATGCAGGAAAAACTACTTTAACTGAAAAGTTTCTATTATATGGTGGTGCTATTCGTGAAGCAGGCTCAGTTAAATCAAGAAGATCTCAAAAACATGCAGTATCTGACTGGATGGAAATTGAAAAACAAAGAGGTATATCTGTTGCATCAAGTGTTCTTCAATTTGAATATAATAACTTTTGCATAAACATACTTGATACTCCAGGCCATCAAGATTTCAGTGAGGATACTTATAGAACTCTTATGGCTGCAGACAGTGCAGTAATGGTTATTGACTCTGCTAAAGGTGTTGAGGATCAGACGAAGAAATTATTCCAAGTTTGTAAAATGAGAGGAATACCAATTTTTACTTTTATCAATAAAATGGACCGTCAAGGAAAAGATCCATTTGAACTACTTGAAGATATTGAAAATGTTTTAGGTATTCGCTCTTGTCCTGTAAACTGGCCAATTGGTTCTGGCAAAGAGTTCAAAGGTATATTTAACCGTCATAAAAATCAAGTTGAACTATTTGATGATGGTAACCATGGACAATCTATTGCTAAGTCTACAACTGGAGATATATCTGATGAAAAATTCAATACTTTACTAGGTGATGCTCTTCACGAAAAACTACTAGAGGATATTGAACTTTTAGATATTGCTGGAGATAATTTTGATTTAGATACAATATTAAATGGCGAATTGACACCTGTATTTTTCGGAAGTGCCCTTACTAACTTTGGTGTAGAGCCATTTTTAGAATCATTCCTAGAAATAACACCTCCACCAAATCCTCGTAGCAGTAATTTAGGTGATATTGACCCTAATTCTAATAATTTCTCAGGGTTTATATTTAAAATTCAAGCTAATATGGATAAATCTCATAGAGATAGAATTGCATTCCTTCGAATTTGTTCTGGTAAATTTGAAAAAGGTATGACAGTAACTCATGTACAAAGAAACAAAAAAGTTAAACTTTCTCAACCTCAACAGTTTGTGGCTCAAGACCGTGTTATAATTGATTCAGCTTACCCTGGGGATATTATAGGAATCCATGATCCAGGAATATTTAATATCGGTGATACATTAAGTGAAAAACAATCAAACTTACAATATACTGGTATCCCACAGTTTGCTCCTGAATATTTTGCAAGAGTATCTACAAAAAATGCTCTTAAAAGAAAACAGTTCGTAAAGGGTCTTACTCAATTATCAGAAGAAGGTGCTATACAGATATTTAAACAACCTAATTTTGGTATGGAAGAACTTATTATAGGCGTAGTTGGAGTTCTTCAATTTGAAGTTTTAGAATATCGATTAAAACAAGAATACGGTGTTGATATGCTAATGAATACACTATCTTATCGCCATATACGTTGGATTGATGCTGATACTTTTAAATCAGATAAACTTTCAATGCCAATGGATACAATACTAGTTGAAGATAAAAATGAAAATCCAGTATTGTTATTCCAAAATGAATGGTCTATCAGACATATAATTGAAAGAAACGAAGGTATAGTCTTAAAAGAAACTTCTTTATAAAAAAGAAATTTTAGATTCTGGAAATGTGATTGTGTATTCTTCAAATAAATTTTAAATTTAATGATGTAATTTAAGATATTTTTAAAAGGCTATGACTATAAAATCATAGCCTTTTTAGTTAAATTTTCCATTTTTGCAAAAAGAATACTCGCTTAATAAAAAATAACATTTTTTAAAAATTTAATATATAACTAGAATCTTAATACCGATATTCTATCTTCAAAATAAATACTAAGATAAGCTAGTATATGGTTACAACTTCTAATCTTTTGTTGTTTTTACATCATATTCCTCAATTAACCTTCTTAAAATTTCACTTTTATTTAACATGAAAAGTGTGTACCTTCCTTTTGTTAATGATATTTAATATCTTAATTATCACTATTTTTTGAAAGAATACACACTTTATTTTACAAACCCTCAAATACAGTTTGACTATCAATTTCTGTTTGAAGTGCTTTTAATCCTCTAAACACTAAATTTCGTCTTATCTTCTTACTATCAACATCATTTAAAGTTGGGTCTCCTAAAGGATATGGTATACCTACTGCTGGCACTATTCTATTTGCGCCTATTGTTAAAGATATCGGAACCACCGTGCATATATGAACAACCGCAATACCTACTCTTTCTACTTCTTTTACAATCGTTGCACCGCAACGTGTACAAGTACCTCATGTAGAAGTAAGTATAACAGCTTCAACCCCATCTGCTACTAATTTTTTAGCAACCTCTTCTCCAAATCCTTTAGCATTACCAACACTTGTTCCTGTACCTGTTGTTGTTACAAAATAATTAGCTAGTTCCCCTATTACGTTTTCTTTTTCTAACTCTCTTAAAACATCAAGCGGAACTACTAAGTTAGGGTTTTCTAGGACATAAGCTCTATCATATCCCCCATGTATTGTTGTGAAATCATCTTTTGACATAGAGTCTATTCCTGTTAAGTCATATATTCCATACTTTGTAGCACTTGAAGATTCTATTCTATCTGGATTATCTACTGGAACTATTCCTCCTGATGTAACTACTGCAACCTTAACTTTTGATATATCAGCAATTGCTTTAGCAGGCGCTACTCTGTCAAATACTGGCATTGGATACTCTGTTGTGTATTCTTTCTTATTCATTTTCTTAACTAGCATTTCTACTGCTCTTTCAGATCCTCTTAATTTATGGAAGTAGTTGATTCTTATTCCTCTTTGCATATATCCTTCAACTTCAGGTGGTCCTACTTCTTCACATTTTGCTAGTTTTAGACCTATATTTGCCATCTTAGGAACTGATTTCCTTAAATCTGCTGCTGAGTTTCCAGTCGATACTATATATAAGTCTAACTTAAACATATCAGCCCCTGGATTTTCAATATACATGCCTGTAACTACTGGTATATTCAATTCTTCTTCAACTTTTTTACAAATAGTACCACAAGCAACTCCGTATCTTCCTGCATTAAAAGCCGGTCCTGCTACAAATAAATCTGGCTTTTCTTCTTTTATCATTTCTAGTAATTCTTCACAAGCTTTATCTATATTTTCTCCAAAATATGAATCTCCACAGATTACTGTTGATACTATTTCTGCTTCATCACCTACACATTTTTGAAGGGCTAATCCTGGTCCTACTATTCCAGCTCTTTTTTCAGGTTTTATGTCTGCTTTTTCTTCTCCTCCAATTCCTGCAAAGAAATTGTTTATATAATGAACTACTCTTATTTTACTCATAAAAATCCCCCCCTATTTTTAATATTAATAGTATCTAGCTGTTAGGTGGTTGTATCCATTTGCTATAGTAGAAGCTATTATTATTTGTAGCTCTGCATACATACTTCCATCTTCCTCTATACAACCTTTATATCCACCTATCATCATCTCTACATACTCTAGCGTCCCTATTATTTTATCCATAGCTGGGAAATGTACCACTAAATTACCTTGGCCACAAGATACCAATGCATCAGCTTCTTTAGTTGCATCAGCTACTGACTGGCTCTTACCATCTTTTCCAGGGAACTCATCGGTTATTAATACAACATCTGCCCCTGCATTAGTGCACTTTTTGCAGTTCATCATTAGATCTGTATCTGGGTTACCGTATCCTTCTTCTGTTATAATTATTCCATCTACCCCTAAGAATTCAGTTAATTTTGCAACCATGTCAGAACTTCTTTCTTTATCAATTAAGAACACATTTTCATTAGTTAATATTACTCCTACAAAGTTTAAATCTTTTCCATGTCTCTTATATAAGTCTTCTATTACTGGATTATTTAAATGATGGAAAGTAGTTACCTTATCGCACGGCGCAACACAGTTTCCTGATATTATAGCTCCATCCATTATTTCTGTTGGATACATAAATGTAGGAACCATTTCTTTAGCATCTACCCCATAGTAGTAAGTATCATGCAATAACCCTTGAGATTGTAACATATGAACATAAGCTACTTTTGGAAGATTTTCATATTCTTTTACTTGTTTTAATAATGGCTTTGTTTCGTAAGTTACTACTTCATCCGGCTCTACTTCTTTACCCGCCTGGCCTATATATGTAGCAACTTTAAGACCTGCCATTCTTGCTGCTTCTTCATAGCTATGAGTTTCTAAATTTTTCTTAGATTCTACTACTACACAAATATTGTTTGTTTGAGAAAATGGTGTATACTTTGCAGTAGGTCCACTCATATCGATTACACCTTCTTGGAAACCTACTATACTCCCACAAGTAACTACACAAGCTCCAACTAGTGCATGAGTTCTTCCTTCCCCTACTGTTTTTACTTTACCTATAACACCTGGGAATATTTGACTATCTGAATCTACTTTAACTCTAGGCTCTATAACATCTTTTACTGGAGCTATTCTTATTGATTCTCCCGGTCTAGCTAGTTCAACTTTAACCCCTTTTAATCTTTCATCTTCTAATACTATTTTCTCTATATCTTCTTTATTTACGTACAGTGTTGATTTTACTACTTTAGTTTCATCTCCAAATTGCAAATCTTTTATGAAAATTTTACCTAGTTCCAACTTCATTAAAATACCTCCTTTTATTTATAAAGTGTCTTTACTCATACTAATTAGGCATTAATGATTCTTCTCTAAATCCGTCATAACATAGTGCATATGGCTTTGGTTTAATATATTTTCCTTTACCTAATTCTCCTATAAATTTTCCTTTTTCAGCTACAAGGCTACCACGTAAAAATACCTTATCAGCTATACCGTATCTCTCAAATCCTTCAAATGCAGCATAATCTGTTCCTTCATAGCTATCTTTATGTGTAATAACACCTCTATAATTATGGTCATATATTACAATATCTGCATCCGATCCTGGTAATATAGCTCCTTTTTGAGGATATAATCCCACTACTTTTGCAGGTGTAGTTGAGAATATATCTACAAATCTTTGTCTAGATATTTTTCCTTTTTCAACCCCTTGAGTCCAAAGCATAACCATTCTATCTTGAACACTAGGACAACCATTAGGAATTTTTGCAAAGTTATTAAGTCCATCTTTTTTCTTTTCAAATCCACCTGCTACGGCAGCATGATCTGAACCTACAGCAACAAGATAATTATTTTTTATTGCGTCCCACATAGCATCAAGATGTTCATCTTTTCTAAGAGCTGGTGAGCAAACGTATTTAGCGCCTTCAAAGTTAGGCTTTTCTAAGAAGGATTGATTTAATGTAAGATAATGAGTGCATGTTTCACCATATACTGGTAATCCTTTTTCATGAGCTACTTTAATATGTTCCATTGCACCTTTTGATGAAACATGAACTACAAATAACGGACATTCTGCAAGTTCTGAAAGATAAATAGCCCTTTGAGTAGCTTCATCTTCAACAATAGGAGGTCTTGAATATGCATGATAAACTGGCTCTGTTTTACCCTGCGCTAATAACTGATTTTGAAGAGTATAAACCATGTCTCCATTTTCAGCATGAACCATAATAGTTATTCCGTAATCTTTTGCTATTTGCATTCCTCTAAATATCAAATCATCTGGTACCATAAATGGAGTGTATTTATACGCCATAAAAAACTTAAGTGTTGTAATTCCTTCATCTACCATTTTAGGAATCTCTTCAAGTAAACTATCACTTGTATCCATAACCATTCCATGGAATGAATAATCTGATGATGATTTTCCCTTTGCAAATTCACTATCTTGTATTTTTATAGATTCGATTATTCCTTTTCCCTTGATTTGTGGTGCAAAGTCAACTATAGTAGTTGTTCCCCCAACAAGTGCAGCATGAGATGTTTCGAAAGAAAGGGTATTAAAAGAACCCATATGAACGTGTTCATCTACTCCACCTGGCATTACATATTTATTAGAGGCATCAATTACCTCATGTCCCTCTACACATAAGTTTGGACCAATTTGTTTTATCTTTTCACCTTCTATAAGTATGTCTGAAACATATTCATCAGTAGCAGATATAATCGTACCATTTTTTATAATTATCCCCATTCACATACCTCCTTATAAAATTTACTTCATTCATATCGCCAACGTCCATTCGGCAAGCTCTCATCCCGTTGCTTTAAATTCACTTACTTCAAAAGAAGGAGGCACTTTTTATTTTGTGCCTCCTAAGTTGGTAAATTGTATGTCATTTACATTAAATAGATTATTTGTTATCCATTTTTCTAGATGGTTTTGTGTATACACTTGAGTCTATTCCTTCTAAGTACTCAACAACTTCTTCAACTGAAACTACATCACAGAATTTAGCTTCCATATCAAATAAGTTCCACTCAACAACACCAGGAACTCTATCTCCTACTGTTCCTCTTGGTACTATTGTTTTGAATCCATATCCTGTAGAGTCCATTACTGTATGTCTAACACAAGCACAAGATGTAGCTCCCATTACTATTAGTGTGTCAACTCCTAGGTAGTTAAGAGTTTGAGCTAAGTGAGTTCCAAAGAAGTTAGATGCATATTTTTTATGTATAACTGGCTCCTCTGGCTGTGGGTTTAATTTAGGATCTATATCCATCCACTCAGAATTTATATCAAGAGCACTCATAGGTATTTTTTCATCCCATCTTGGTAAATCCCATTGTGCATCTCCTACGTATCCAGTAGTCGTGTGGAATATTGGTACTCCAGCTTTTCTTCCTGCTTCTAATACTTTAAGTGCCTCTGCACAAACTTCACCAGATTTGTCACAAGTGAATGGGTGACCTTCACTCATCCAAGCTTTAGCCATATCAACAGTTGTTATAGCTGGTGCTTTACCATATCCCATTTTTCTCATGAATCCTCTTTCTTTATATACTTCTCTAGCTTCATCAAAAGCCTTTTTTAATAACGCCTCATCAAATATATAGTTATCCACAAATTTAAAGTCTTTATTCTTCATAATATAATCTTCCCCCTATTTATTTTATTTAAGGATTTTTTCCTTTGCCTTAATATATAGCAAGGTCCGTGCCAAAGTATACTTACAGTTTAAAATAAGCTATATAGCCATTTTTATATTATAAAGTAATTTTTCTTTTGCATTTTTGCAAAGAGATAACATTGTAACATGTTCAATCCGTTAAAATAATGGTTTTATCATTTCTGCAAAGAGAAAATTTTTCTTGCATTTTTGCAAAGAGTTTGTAGAATCATCCTTCATTTCTTAATATGTATAGTAAGTTTTATTAAATATTTTTTATATTATTTAAATTTTAGTTTATACTTGTTCATTTTGCGTGATAAGGTAGAATAGTGTATTCCTAAAACCTTAGAAGCTTCTTCTAGGGTATTGTATTTTGTTATTGTATCTTCAATTATTGTTTTTTCATATATGTTGATAAGATAGTTTAGCTTTTCTTTTTGAATAAGATTACTATCACTTTTATAATCAGAAATCATTATTTGTGATAAAATTTTTCCTGGTATCATTTCTACTTCTATTGTTTTCTCACTTAAAACAAATAGATATTCCACTAAGTTTTCTAGTTCTCTAACATTTCCAGGATATTCGTATCTTAAAAGATAGTCTATAGCTTCATTAGATATGTCTTTATTTGTTTTGTACTTGTTGTTAAGTTTTTTGATAAAATAATTTATAAATACTTCTATATCTTCATACCTTTCTCTAAGTGGAGGTATTGTTACTGGAAAAACATTTAGTCTGAAAAAAAGGTCTTGTCTAAATTTTTTATTTGCTACTTCTTGTTCTAAATCTCTATTAGTAGCTGCAATGACTCTTATATCAAGTTTTATACGATTTTTACCTCCTACTCTAGTGATCTCTTTTTCTTGAATAGCACGAAGAAGCTTTGATTGTACTGATAGTTCTAATTCCCCTATCTCATCAAGAAATAGTGTACCTCCATTTGCAAGTTCAAAAAATCCTATTTTCCCATTAGAAGAAGCACCTGTGAAAGCTCCCTTTTCATATCCGAAAAGCTCAGATTCAAATAGCTCTTTTGGTATTGCTGCACAGTTTACTTTTATAAATATATTATCTTTTCTTGAGCTTAGATTGTGGATATATTTACTTAATACTTCTTTTCCTGTACCAGATTCACCATATATCATAACTGTTGAGTCAAACATAGCTACCCTAGATGCAAGACTTTCAGTATTTTTCATTGCTTTGCTTACAAATATATACTCTTCATTCTTACTTATTAAGTTTTTTAAGTGATTAATCTCTTGAGTGACTTTTTCTTTTTTAGCTTTATGCTCTTTAATTTCTTCTCTTAACTTTATAAGTTTTTCTATATTTCTAGTATTATTTATGACACCTATTATATTTTTATCATTGTCAAATATAGGTTTTGCAGAGCTTATTGCTGACTTTCCTGTTATGTATTTATGTTTTGTAGAGATAGCTTTGCCATTGTTTAATACTTCTAGAGATATTGCTCTATTTATAGTTCCATCTTTTAAAAGTGTTTTAAGATTTTTGTTTATTATATCTTCTCTATTTAATCCTGTTATATCTTCATACTGTGAATTTACATATATTATATTTCCTTCTCCATCTGTTATTAATATTCCATCATAAGATGAGTCAATTGCATACTTATAAAAGCTACTATTCAAAATTACTCCCCCTCTATTTATGATAACTAATTTTCTACTTTATAATTTATTCGATTAATAATTATCATCCCCTTTAGTTATAGAATGTATTGTCTAAATCAAGATTATTTTAAGGACCCATATTCCAGTATACAGAGCTTACTACTACATCGTATATATTGTATGATACTTAAATCCCCATCTAATACTTACTCAATTAAAAGGTAACAGCTGATTTTATAGTTGATTGTATTGAAAAATACTGGTTAGATAAGCGCTATAATACAGACAAAGATATAATTATTATAAATTTAGATACTAGTCCAGAAAATAATAGTAGGTGAATCCAATTTTTAAAGCGAATATATGACTTCTCAGTTGATTATAATATCAAATTGATATTTGCATGTTATCCACCTTATCATAGCAAATATAATCTAGTTGAACGAGTTTGGGGTATACTTGAAAATCATTGAAGTTTCTATTTCTTTTATATTCCTTAAAATATACTCTAAAAACTTTTTTAAATAACACTCTAATAGTTTCGTATTTTTTCAAGATTGGAAAAAGTATTGATAATCGTTACAATAGATATACATATTTAAATGGTACAAAACTCATTTATTCTTAATACTATAAAGTATACTAGCAAAATCTATGGAGGTGACATCTTATGACATCAATAGTAGATGTAAAAAATCTTACCAAAAACTTTTATAATAAAGATGGCGAAATCCAAGTTTTAAATGATATTAACTTTTCTTTAAATGAAGGAGAAATCTTAACCCTACTTGGCCCTTCTGGAAGTGGTAAATCTACTATTTTAAACATTTTAACACAACTTCTAAAACCAACATCCGGAGAAGTTAATATAACTGGCAATATAGGTTATATGTTTCAAAAGGATCATCTTTTAGAGTGGAGAACTACAATGGATAATATTTTAATAGGCCTTGAAATTCAAAAAAAGAAAACTACTGAAGCTATTTCTAGAATTGAAAGATTATTAAAAACCTATGGGTTATGGGACTTTAGGAATATGTATCCAAAAGAACTATCCGGTGGTATGAGACAAAGAGTTGCTTTAATTCGTACACTTGCCGTAAACCCTGATATTCTTTTACTTGACGAGCCATTTTCAGCCCTTGATTACCAAACTAGAATATTAGTTAATGACGATGTTTACAAAATCATTAGAAATGAAGGTAAATCTGCAATATTAGTAACCCATGATATATCTGAAGCTATATCAATGTCTGATAAAGTAGCTATACTTTCAAAACGCCCTGCCACTATCAAAAACATCTATGATATAAATTTAAAAACAACGGAAAAACGAACTCCTATAATTTCCAGAAATGCTGAAAATTTTAAAGATTATTTTAACATATTATGGAAGGAGATTGATTCAAGTGAAACAAAATAATATTTCCAAAGGCCATAGTGAATACTTGAAATCCATAAAAAAACAAAAACAACTTATATTTTTTTCTCAGATATTTTTACTTTTCGGATTCATAGCTCTTTGGGAAGTGCTTGCTAGATTAGATATTATCGATGTGTTTTTATTTAGTAAACCAAGCGATATCTATAACTTATTTATAAAATATATCCAAAATGGAGAACTTTTTAAGCATGTATTAATATCTAGTTATGAAACTATAGTTGGTTTAATAGTAGGTACTGTACTAGGAATAATAGTAGCTATTGCACTTTGGTGGTCTGAAACTCTATCTAAAGTTTTGGATCCATTCTTAGTAGTTTTAAATGCACTTCCAAAAACTGCTCTAGCTCCTATATTGATCGTCTGGGCTGGTGCAGGAGTAAATGGAATAATAGTTATAGCTATCACTATATCGGTTGTTGTAACTATCTTATCTGCATATAACTACTTTATAACTGTAGATGAAGATAAAGTTAAAATGCTTAAAAGTTTTGGTGCTACTAAATTTCAAATATTAACTAAATTGATATTTCCTTCAAATATAGGTAACTTAATAAACTTAACTAAAATAAATATAGGTATGGCTTGGGTTGGAGTTATAGTTGGTGAGTTTTTAGTATCTAGATATGGACTTGGATATCTAATAGTTTACGGTGGTCAAGTATTTAAGCTCGATTTGGTAATGATGGGTGTAATTGTTTTAGCTTTATGTGCTTTAATTATGTATCAGATATTAAATATAGTTGAAAAAATCTATAAAAATAAAATATAAGTTGGATTTGTAAAACAAAGTGTGTATTTTCCAAAAATGTTGATAATTAAGATATTAATCTTCATTAATAAACGGAAGGTACACACTTTTTATGTTAAACAAACGTGAAATTTTAATTTTGAAAATTGAAATTAAATATACCAAGAGATGTCTTTAAATGAGCTAAACCTTATTCAATATTATTAATTATCATTTATTTAGTCTGAAGAATACACAATCATATTTCCAATCTCGACTCTTCGACTTATTTCATTACGCTTATGATTTATATACTAAGTTTCCATCGATAAATGTATACAATACCTTAGCATCTGTATCCAATCCAAGTCTATCTTTTACTAAAATTACGTCAGCATCCTTTCCTACTTCTAAACTTCCTATACTATCATCAACTCCCATCATTTTTGCTGGATTTATTGTAACCATTTTCCATGCTCTTTCATAATCCAATCCTGCTCTAACTGCTTCGCCCATATGATGATAAAGTGATTCTTCACTAAGAATAGGTGAGTCTGTAACAATGGCTACATTGACCCCTCGATCATCCAACAATTTTACTGCTTCAATATCAACTTTACGTCTCTCCCCCGGTGCTCGATAGGTAGCAATTGGACCATAACAGATATCACATCTACTTTCAACAATTTCGTCTAGATAGTCTGTTGCACCCCACGCATGTTCTAATGAGAATCTTAGTCCATACGCATTTGCAACCTCTATAGCTGTGAGCATATCATATTGAGTACAATGTATTTTACATGGAATATCTCCCTTAAGTGCAGGTACTATGGCCTCTAAATTCGCATCATATTCTTGTTCTACTTTGCCCTCTTTATTTTCCATATAAGTCTTTGCTTTATCAAATGTGTCCCATAGCACATGTGCTATTCCCATTCGTGTCATTGGTAAGCGAGACAAACTCCCATATCTATTTTTGGGATTTCCACCTAATGCAATCTTTAATGCACACGGAGCTTTTATTGTCATATCAAAAATATTAGTACCATATGACTTAGCAGCAATAGCTTGACCACAAAAAACATTTCCACTTCCTGGTGTAATAAGTATTGTTGTGATTCCATGTTCATAACATACCTTAAATTCTCTAGCTAGTGGATTTACTCCATACCTTGCATCAACAAAAGCAGTATTAGGATCTGTCATTTCATTAGCATCATCTACACCCATATTTCCATTAAAATCAAATAATCCAATATGAGTATGAGCATCAATTAATCCTGGCATTACATATAGTCCTTTTGCATCAATAACTTCTGCACCTTCACATGTTAATGATTTTCCAATCTCCACTATTTTACCGTCTCTAAGTAATATATCTCCTTCAAAATTTGGTGTATCACCTACCATTGTACACAAGGTCCCATTTATAATTAAAGTCTCTTTCATTATATAACTACCTCCCCATTTACAATACTTTTAACAACCTTAGCTGCATAAGAAGTAACCGGATGATCGGTAAAAATAGATATATCTGCATCTTTTCCTACTTCAATAGTTCCAATACGATCATCTACTCCCAATATTTTTGCTGGATTTATGCACATCATCTTTACTACTTCTTCTGCTTCTACACCTGCTCGGTATACTTCAATCCCATTCCATAGAAATACTTCTCGTCCCTCTGAGCTTCCACCATTTGTATTGGAAAAAGCTATAAGGCTTCCATTTTGAATTAATTCCTTCACTTTTGATAAATTTATACTATGTTTTGCAAGTTGAGACATATAGTTTATATTTCCTAGAATTATATTAGCTGATATTTGTTTGATTTCTTCGATACAGTCAGAAAATCCAAAGGCATCTACTATATTTAATGATACATTATTATCCTCTAGTACATGTAATAACCCCGTAATTTCACCCTTCGTGCAGGCAGCACAAAATACTGGTAATTCCCCTTTATCAAAAGCTGATAATATAATTTCATCACTCCCACTTAATTTCTCCTGTTTGCTAGATCCAGCTTTTCGTATCGTTTCTTTAAGAAGGTAAAAAATTCCCATACGAGTCATAGGTAGTTGTTTTCTTCCTCCGTATTCCTCCTTGACTTGCTGTGTTACACTACATTTTAGAGCTGCTTTATCTTTTACAATACGTTCCTTCATTTTCATAGGAGCTGTCTTAAATACAGTAATCTGACCACCTACCATATTAGTATTGTCAGGTGCAATTCCAAGAGACGTTATTCCACTTTTATAAAATTCCTGATTATTTACTTCATCTGGATCTATGCTATAGCGTACATTCATTTCTGCTGTAACTGGACTAGTAGCCTCACTATTATCCATATATCTTGTTGGCATACCCAGAGACCCTATAGACGAATGTGGGTCTATAAATCCTGGAAATACATGCATATTTATCGCATCTATAACTTCTGCATTTGTACTTTGAATTCCAACTCCAATTTCAATAATTTTACTACCTTCTATTAAAATATCTGTGCCTTGTAATATACTTCCATCACCTATATGTACAGTACCATTTTTTATCAAATACATTTTTTCATCTCCCTATATAAAAGCAAGAGGCGATTATATAATCGCCTCTCACTAACTTATTTTAAGCTATAACTTACTACTCTTTTATAGATACTTGAGACCAGTCAATATTTCCATTAGTACTTACATGATATCCACTTACTTTTTTATTAATGTAAGTATTACTTTCTGCTAAGTATTGTGGCATGATTATTCCTGTTCCTATTAATAATTTTTCTGCTTCTAAATAAATATTTGCTAATTCTTGTTGGTCAGTTGTAACTTTTGCTTTTTCTAATAATTCCTTATATTTCTTTGAATCCTCATCTTTCCATCCTGTTTTCTTAGAACTAAAGTATCCTTGTTCTGGATCAAATAATGATAATATACCACTTGGCTCATTGTAGTATGGTCCCCAACCACCCATTGCTAAGTCATAGTCACCTTCATCTATTTTATCCCACATTATATTCCATTCCATCATGTCAATTTCAACATTAATTCCTAAAGCTTCTTCCCATTTTTGCTTTAATAATTCAGCTAGCTTTTTAGACTTTTCATTTGTTCCACGACTTGCATAACGTATAGTAACTTGTGATGGATCTTCTGATTTACCTAATTCTTTTAAACCTTCTACTAATAATGCTTTAGGGTCTGGATTATCTTTTTTCATTTGATCTACAATGTAGTTTTCACCATTAACTAACTCAGTATAAGTTTTATCCTCAATCTTCATAGTATCTGGTATTGCAGATACAAGCTCTACTGCTTTTCCTTCCCATATCATATCTTTAACAGCTGTACGGTCCATTGATATAGATAATGCTTGACGAATCTTAGCATTTTGTAAGTATTCATTTTTAGTGTTTACCATTATAAACTCTGGTCCATTGTCTGGAACTTCATGCTTAGTGGATGTTCCTTCTGCCTCAATTTGTTTTGTCCAGTTAGGATCTGTTGTACCAACTATATCTAACTCTTTATTAATGAAAGCTTGAACAGCAGTCTTTATGTATGCAGTTAAGGCATTATTTCAAAATACACTCAACTATGTATCATATAAGCATAGAAAATAATTTTCAAAAGATTTAAAACTAGTATACACTTCTGTAACCAAAGAGATGGCTTAAAATGGACTATAATATTAACTCATCTTAGTATTTATTGGGAGATAGGATATCGTCATTAATATTAATAATAAAAAAAAGGCTATGATTTTATAGTCATAACCTTACAAAATATTATTAATTATCATTTTAAAATTCAAATTGTATCTGAATGATACACAATCATATTTTCTTACTCTTATAAAACTGATCTTATATATTACAGTACCCTACTATTTCATAATCGCTCGGTACATTATAATCTTTATCTAGCTTTCCAAGAATCCATTTTAAATCGAACATAGTCATTTCAATTATTAACCCAAAATATAACATAGCTATACCTACATCTATTTTTCCTTCATACTCACTTGCAAACTCATCTTTTCTAACTGCAAGAATTACACGACCTCCATCAATTATAAATCTCCACGGCTGTCTATTTAGTGTAGATGGTGCCATTCTTGCAAAACTAAAGGCATCTAATAAACCTCTTTCTTCCAAAATATCTATACTTGAACTTTTACCCCATTCATCAATATATACTATTTTATCTACGCCTAATCTATCTGAGTCCGAACTAGATGCTTTAGATTTTACAACATCCCCATACCCTAAAGCTATAATTGCTGTAACCTCTTTATCTGATATAATTTGTAGTCTATCTTTTATAAGGTCACTATCTTCAAATGTAATCCAACATGAATCGATACCTAAATTTCTAGCTTTTAAAATTAATTTTTCACCTATATATCCTGAATTTTCTATGTATCCTTCATCTTTATCAGATAAAATAATTATATAATTTGGAGCTTCTACCATATATCCATTATATCCAGCTATTTTATCAAGTTTTTGATAAGCCTCACGTTTATTGTAAACCTTAAAATCAATATCTAATTTTGGCAAAAGCTTTTTAGAACTGTTCATGTATTCTTTCATTATTCTAAAATCAGATTCTTTTATTCTTTCATTTTTAAACTTTCTTACAGATCTTTTATTTAATATCAGATTTTTATAATTCATATTATTACCCCTCCATAAAATATAATTGAATTTAATTATATTTATGTTATACCCTCAATTATCATAGGTAAACATTTTCACACCATTGATTAGAGTATAATAAATTCAATTTAATTATTATAGATTTATCACGAATTAATTAAGATTTTAATAATATAGTCTATCTTTAAATTTTAAGGGGATGATTTTATTGTTTAAAAAATTATCGGCATTACTATCAGTAGTTACAAGTCTATCTTTAGTTTTAGTTGGATGTAGTAAGGACTCTCCTTCTAATACACAAAATAAAATGTTAACTAAACTAACAGTGGCAGAAGTCACACATTCAATCTTTTACGCTCCACAATATGTAGCTATAACTCAAGGTTTCTTTGATGAAGAAGGTATCGATATAGATCTTATAAATACACAAGGTGCTGATAAAACTATGTCAGCTCTACTTTCTGGGGAAGCAGATATCGGTCTTATGGGCCCCGAAGCTTCTATTTATGTATATAATAAAGGAAATGATAATTATGCTGTAAATTTTGCTCAACTAACTCAAAAAGATGGAAGCTTTTTAGTATCTCGTGAGAATACTAACGACTTTTCTTTTGAAGATTTAAAAGGTAAAGAAGTGTTAGGTGGACGTAAAGGTGGAGTTCCTGAAATGACTCTTGAATATGTATTAAAACAAAATAAATTAAATTTAGGAAGTGATACAAAAAATGGTGATGTTAATGTAAGAACAGATATTCAATTTAATGTGTTAAGTGGAGCTTTTGTTGGTGGTGAAGGTGATTACGTAGCTTTATTTGAACCTGCAGCTCTTGAACTAGAAAAACAAGGTAAAGGATATGTTGTTGCATCTATAGGAGAAGAATCTGGCTTGATACCTTATACTGCATATTCTGCCCCTGTAAAATACATTGAAAAAAATAAAGATTTAATACAAAGTTTTACTAATGCAGTTTACAAAGGTCAGCTATGGGTTCAAAACAATTCATCAGAAGATATAGCTAATGCTATAGAACCATTTTTTACTGATTTTAATAAAGAGGATTTAATATCTGTTATAGAAAGATATAAATCTATAGATGCTTGGTCTCATACACCTTTACTTAAAAAAGATAGCTTAAATCTTTTAATGAATGTTATGGAAGAAGCTAATGAACTAGATAAAAAAGCTCCTTACAATAAAATAGTTAATACTGAATTTGCTAATGATAGTATTAAAACTATAAAATAAATTTTATAGTTTTAGTAACATAATATACAATAGTTTAATATAATTTAGTATATACTATTAATAGTATATACTTTGGATTCGACCTTACTATTAATAATTCTACTCCTATTTATTAAAGGCGAATACCTTTCAAGGAAAAAGTTTATCTAATTAAGATAAACTTTTTCCTTTTTCATTTTATTCTAGTATAATTTTATTATAAGAGTAAAAAGGGGGATACTTATGAAAAGGATAGATGAAAGAGACATTATATTTTCAAGAACAAATTATAAAAAAGGAACTAAAATATATAACGATTATTACAAAAAAAATCCAGATAAAAAATCTATAGATGATAGTATACGTTCTAGACCTAATATTTGTAGTGAAGGCTCAATGACCTATAATGAAGTTAATTCGCCCATGGCATCTTCTGCTTTTGAATTTTTATCTGATATCAAACATTTATGTGAAGGCCCTATTAGTGAAAATAAAGTAATTGTTAATAAAAATATTATAACTAAACGTATAAAGGGATTTGCTCACCATTATGGTGCAAAATTAGTTGGAATTACAAAATTAGAAGATTATCATTTTTATACACATATAGGTAGGCGTGAACAAAATTATGGCGAAAAAATTAAATGTAACCATAAATATGCTATAGTATTTGCAGTTCCTATGAACACAGATATGATTAATAGGGGGCCTATGATTGCAGAAGTAGTTGAAACTAGCAAAGCTTATGTAGATGTTTCTATTATTGGAATGATGCTTAGCTATTATATTAGAAGCATCGGCTATGATGCAAGAAACCATATGGACTCTAACTATCTGGTTATCCCAGCCTTAGTTGCAAGAGATGCAGGAATTGGAAGTATTGGCAGAAATACAATAATTACAACTAAAGAATATGGTTCATGTGTTAGATTAGGCGTTGTAACTACTACCTTAGAAATGGATATAGATAAACCTATAGATTTTGGATTAGATGATTTTTGCTCAGTTTGCAAAAAATGTGCTTATAATTGCCCTTCTTCTTCTTTGTCTTTTGATAAAGAAAAGGAAAATGATACTAGTTATAATTGGATTATAGATGCTGAATCTTGCTATATTAAGTGGAGATATTTAGGCACAGATTGCGGAATATGTGTAGCAGTTTGCCCATTTTCTCAAAAATTAGATACTATAAAAAATATAGATACTTTTAAAGATAATTTCCATTTAATTGGAGAAGTTCTTAAAGAGTATACTAAAAAATTCGGTAAACGCCCCTTTACTCCAGGAAATCCTAACTGGATGAGATAATATTAGCCGTCTAAATAATATGCTTCTTTATTATTTGACGGCTATAAAATATAATTTTTTAATAATTTCACCATTTTGCAAAATAATTTTCACACCACCCTATAACATTTTCAAACTCAAATTTCTTATCTTTATACTGAATATATCCATTTATATTCCCTATCATTTGCTTGCATTTTAATTTGAAAATTATAGCATTATTTACTTTAATATGATATTTTATCAATTTAAATTCTAAATTAACTTCATCATTTTTTAATGATTTTATATTTATAGTCTCATTTTCTTTATTATAATTAAATACTACATCTTTATCAATTTTATATACCTTATCATTTATTTTCATAAAATTTTCATTTACTCCTGTATTGTCAGTGTATTTAGCTCCTAAGTTTATCGATATATATCTATTATCTTTATCAATAAATCCACTTGTTAGCCAGTCCCATTCCCTCTTTCGATTCCAAACTCCTCTCCCATAATCAATAAAACAGCTAGCACTGCTCAATTCATATTTAATACTCCCTACCCTTAATATTCCTTCTGTTTTTAAATTCATATGTTTTGAAGTATAATGAAAATGATTGTAATCCCATGGGATAGTTAAGTTTAAAGACTCCAAGTCTAAGTAAACTATAGATGTTATATCTAATTCATCCCACTTAAAATCTAAATTTAAATGATTAGAACTCCTAAGTATATTTATAAATTTATTTTTACTTTTATAATGTGCATATGAATTTATTTTATCGTCTAAAATAATATGTTTATTTAATAAGTAACTACAACTTTTATTTACACTTTTATTATTTTTTATTTCATAAAAATCTGCATGCACTATTGATGCATATCCAATATCAATAACTTCAAATCTAAATACAAAATTTTCACTTATCCACATATACTTATTCCATGACTTTTTCATGAAAAAATATTGATTTATTGTACAATTTTTAAATGGTATTTTACTCCAACCTATAGAATATTCATTTAAAAGTCCATGACTATCACATAAAAATTTATTACCTTTTATTTGCCTCATTCAACTCCCCCTGTCTATGAATACAGTTATTAAATTAATATATTGTTATTAAGTCTAAATTGTTACAGATTTTTTAATTTAAATTCAAAAAGACCTATAAATGTAATAGGCCTTAAAATTTTATGCATTTTTATACATATATAAAGCTTCTACCCTAGCCGTATATATATCTTTTTTATCATACCCTATGTACTTTGCATATTTTTCTACTTTTTCCTTTTCAAGTTCTATGTCATAACTAAAATTTTCATTTATAGCTTCAACATATCTATCCATTAAATATTTTTTATATTCTTTTATTTCATATCCTAAAAATTTAGTTAGTCTTTCTATCTCTTTGTTAAAATCGCCATCTTCTTTTATAAAAAATTCGTATATATCTTTTCTATATGGATTTAAAGTTACTATTTGCTTTATAACATAACATTCATTTGTTTTATCTATAAATCCATCTTTATAATTATTAAATAGTGCATTTGCTTTAATTATGCTATCTGAATCTATATAGTTTGAAACTATATCTACCCCATGGTCTAAAAGAGCATCTATAACTGCATAGTGTATTTTAAAACAATCTTTATAAATACATTCCGCTAATTCATTTACAACTTTCTTGTTCTGTATTGATTTTTGTGCCAAACTTATTTTTTTATTTTTATTTTGTAATGTATAATCTTTCAATATATTTTTAAATACATTAGAATTTTTCAAATACTTTAAACAATAATTTTGAGTAAAAAGATTAATATCAAGTGTTATAATTCCATAATTAACTACTATTTCTACACCTTTTTTTACACATTCGCCTACATAGCTTTCAAATAATTTTAACCCGACTTCATCTATATCTTTAAATTTATAATTTGTTGTAAACTCTTTTTTAAATTGTATTTTATATTTACTTGCTTGACTTAAAAATTCCTTCCTAATTTTATTGTACCTAATTTTTTCTTCTTCAAACTTTATTATAGATCCATTTATATCAAATTCTTCAACCAATTATATCCCCCCTAATACATTACTTAAACTCAATATTATATATACTTTGATAACCTGCACTCTTTTTCCTTCTTAATCTTTTAACTTATTCTTTTTTTTAATAAAATATATTAATATTACACTTTAATAAATATTTTCACAATAAAAAAAAGATATCTCAATTAAATTTAATTGAAATATCTCATTTTATTATTTTACATATTCTAAAGCTTTTTCATAATTAGGTTCATTAGTTATTTCTTCTAAATACTCTACATATGTAACTTTATTATTTTCATCTACAACTATTACAGCTCTAGATATAAGACCTAATTCTTTTATATATAATCCATATGCCTTAGAAAATTCTCTATCTTTATAATCTGATACTGTCACTACATTTTCAATACCTGAGTTACCACACCATCTGGCTTGCGCAAATGGCAAATCCATTGATATAGTGTATATTTTAACATCACCCAATTTAGATGCTTCTTGATTAAACCTTCTAACTTCCATATCACATACTGCTGTATCTAATGATGGAACTGCAACTAAAATTCTTTTACCATTAGTTTCACTAAATTTTATAGGTTGTAAATCATTTCCTACAACCGTAAAATCTGGGGCTATATCTCCTATATTTACTTGATTCCCTTCTAATGTTAATGGTGCTCCATTGAATGTAACTTTCATATCTATATCCTCCTATTTATTTTCAAATTTATTTTTATCTTTAATTAATATTTTATTCATAATAAAAAAGAGTATAAAATATTATACTCTTTTTATACCCTCATATTCATTTAGTAAACCTTTATATATATTTATTATGAAAACTTTATTTATTAATGTAGTTAACTATATTAGCATTTTTATCAATTATACCCTCTATTGCTGTCTTTTTGCTAACCATAATAGTTGTAACACCTGGTCCATGTCCTAATGTAACACAGTCACTATGTACTATGACACCTATACTAACAGCTCCTTTTAAATACCCCCTTCCATAAGTATTATCACAATCTTCGAGTAATACTATATCTCCAAACTTTAATTTATCTAATCCTAATCTTTTTATTTCCTCAAAATCAGCAGTCATTATGTCATAATCACCAGTATATGCATTACTAGAACCTATTCCTGATCCCATTAAATATGGCGGAACTTTTGCAACAACTGGAACTTGTATTTTCCCATCCTTTTCTACTATTCCTATTTTTTCAAATAATTCAGGATCTATACTCATAAGATATATATCTTCATAATTTTCTAATTTTAATCCTTGACCATATGCTTTTACCATTATCTTGTCATCTATTGCCAATTTTTCTAATGTCTCATCATCAAAATGAATAAGTACATGCTCTATGCCACCGTGCATTCCTGTAACATATCCCTTAGCTCCTTTTGCATCCCCACTTACGACTTTAGCTTCATTTCCTATACATGAAAAAGTCATTAATGCATTGCTTTCTCTATTTTCTTCATTCCTTATAGAAACTCCCGGTTCTACATGATCTCCTGCTAGTCCATACACACTGTCTCCAACTTTTACATTATATGATATTCCACCTGTAGAAGGAAGTATGACTGGCTTACCTTCATGGGTAACCCTATAACTTAGTGCTAATGGATGATGAATTTTCCCTTGTACTGACCATTTTACAACTTTATCTTTATTAGTTTTTAACATTTAAATTCCCCCTTAATTATATCTTAATTAAATATATTTATCATAAAGTAAAAAAACCCTTTAATATTATAATATTAAAGAGTTTTAATTTATTTTAACTATTATGTTTAGATTCTATCTTTGAATTTACTTTTCTACCTATAAAAAATGAAATTAAGATCAAAATAGATACAAATATTATTTTTATAGGACTGTGTAAAAAACCAGATAAATCATTACCTATATAACTTGCAACTAAAAACATTACCATTCTTCCACTAATCATAGCGGGTACAAAGCTTTCAGTATTTTTTTCTGCTATTCCACAAGCTATCGTCACTAAACATCCAGGTATAAATGGACACGAGTATGCAATAAATAAAGTTGCGAACCCTTGATCTTTAACCCATTTTATAACTTTATCAACTTTATTATTTTCTATATTTTTAAATATTTTAAGGTGTCCAAATTTATTTGATAATAAAAAAAGTAGATATGTTGCTCCACAAGAACCTATAGTAGATGCTAACAAACCAAATCCCCAACCTAACACCATGCTATTTCCAACAACAATCCCCATTAAAGGAAGTGCTGGTATAAAGCTTTCTAAAAAGCTTGCACAAGTACCTATTATAAATACCAATAAATAGTTATCTCTAGCTAATGTAAATAATGTCTCTATATGTTCCATATTATATTCTCCTCAGTATTATAAGCAAATTAATATTACTCATTTAATTACGTCTTTAAATTAATATTATTTTACTCCTATTATTTTTTTATATCAATATGTATTACACAATTGTAATATAACTATTATAAAAAATAAAATATACTAATATATTATATATAATTTCATTAAAAATAAAAAATGACAACTCTAATTAGTTGTCATTTTTTACTAGTTATTTTATATATATACACATTACTTTCATCATAACTAGATCCTTGTATAGAGTATGCTAGTTTATTCTTATCGCTTATATCTACACGTGGAATTCCCTTTATCATAGGTATTGTACCCATCTTGTGAAAATCTGCTTTTCCACCATATAAACTTATATTGTAAATATCTATCGTGCTTTCATTATTTCCAGTATAGTAAATAGCTATCAATTTACTTTTATCTTTACTTAAATACATTTCATTTAGCTGTATACCTTTTACAATATTTTTGTTATTATTTTTCAAATTATAAATATATAACTCATTTTTAGTTGAATTTATTGCCTCTATTATTAAATTTTCATCGTTAATTACTTCAAAATTATAAATATTTTTTATTGAATTTATCTTTTTTTCAGTATCTTTTTTCAAATCATATATAGTTATTTCATTTTTTGAAATATTTAATGCATATAATTTAGTCCCATCTTGTGAAAATTCAACTTTATCTATATAACCATAATTTTTCAAATTATGTTTATTATTAATTTTATTTTCATCAATATTGTATTCAAATAAATTACCTTTATTATATCCATAAAATCCACTACTATCCGGTAACCATCCTAGTAAGTCAAAGTAATAGTCTAAAGTTGAAATGCTTTTATCTTCTAAGTTATATATATTACTTTTAAAATTATTTTCATCAATACTATCATAAACTATTATTTCTCTAGATGGAGATATACTTCCCATCCTATAAACAACATCATTACTACTAGTTAAGTGTTCTACATTATCTATATTTTTACTTTCAACATCTATGTCATATACATTAAGTTGTGTTTTATTTTTTGTTATATTATCGCTTAAAGCTATCAATTGATCTCCTTTAAACTTAATATCCAAAATATAGTCTTTTATAGGTATCATAGATTCTAACTCTATAGTTTCATTATTATCTAACTCTTCACTTTTTTTGTAATTATATGTCTCTACGTCTAAGTTAATATTTTTAGTATATTCTTTATTTGAATATACACTTATATATATAATAATCGAAAGAATTCCTACAATAAAAAGTAAAAGTATTATATTCTTTATATCTTGCTTTATATTTTTTAGCATTATATATATCTCCTTAACTTATTGTAGGCAGTTTTATTGAAACTTTAGTTCCTTTGTTAATTTCACTTTTTATATCAATCTGACCATTATAGCTATCTACTATAGATTTAACAATAGCAAGTCCTAACCCTGTGCTGCCTAATTCTCTAGTATCACTTTTAGATACTCTATAAAATGGTGATAATATATTTTCTATTTCAGATTCTTCAATTCCTTCTCCACTGTCTCTAACTGAAATATCAACATATTTTCCATCTCTGTGTGCATCAACATATATAGTTGAATTTACTTGTCCATATTTTATAGAATTATCTAATAAATTTATTATAATTTCTTTTATTTTATCTTCATTTGCTATTGTTTTTATATCAGATTCTATATTTATATCTATTTTCATATTATACTTTTTAGCTTTGTGAGTCATATCTTCACACATATTAATAATAATTTTTGATAAATCTATTTTTTTAAGTTCATAATCAAAGTTTTTGTTACTATTCTTAGATATTTCTAAAAGTTGAACTATCATTCTATTTAATCTATTAGCCTCACAGATTATTCTATTTATTCCTTTATTAAAAAACTCTTCATCGCTAAATTGATTATCCTTTATTATTTCACTATATCCAATTATAGTTGTCATTGGAGTTTTTAATTCATGTGTTACATTATCAAAAAACTTTTTTTGTTTTTCTGATAAGTCTCTCAAATTATCTCTGTCATTTTCTATAGTTTTAATCTGCATATTTATAGTTTCTATCATATTTGTAAAATCTGAAGCGAGTATTCCCAACTCATCTTCAGATTTTACGTCTATTTTGACATCAAAATTACCACCTGTAACTTCTTTTGTTTTAGTAGCCAATTTTTTTATAGGCATTGTAATTTGTTTAGATATAATATATGCAATAATCATACTTATAGCAAATATCATTAGCGAAAATATTAATGTTTTATCAACAAATGCTGTAGTTTGTTCAAATAAAGGAGTATAATCACTTACAAATCTTATCATGCCAATAAATTTATCATCTTTTAAAATAGGATATGATACATATACTAATGCTTTATCATCTTTATAATCTATTGTATAAGATAATTCTCCACTTTTAGCCTTTTCCATATCGGTTGTCATTTTAGGTGTTTTGTACATATCAACATTTGGATATACTAATCTGCCTTTATTATTGTATATATATACAGTTTTACCCAATCTATAAGTTAAATCTCTTGATATATCACTACTTTCAGCAGTAAAAGCAGTTTTATTAAATTCCATCTTATTAAATCTGAAGTATTGATCTAAATAAAGATTTATACTTTTAGTTGTTTCCTTCACTTCATTTCCAATCAAATACTCTACTATCTTATTAAGAGAAGAATTGCTATATGTAACTATAGAAAATATGACAAAGAATATTATAACCAAGAAAAACATCATTATTTTATTGGTTATTGATTTATTCATATTTTAATTTTATCCCCTGATAATTTATATCCTGTTCCTATTACTGTTTCTATGCAATTATAATCTCCTAACTTTTTTCTTAGCCTTTGAATGTGAGTATCTACCGTTCTACTTTCACATTCAAAATCAATACCCCATATACTATCAAGTAACTGAGCTCTTGTTAGTACTGTATTTATGTTATCTACAAAATATAAAAGCAGTTCATATTCTTTGCTAGTTAAATGTATAATTTCATTTTCCCCTCTTACTTTCATCTCTTTTTTATTTATTTCTAGGCCATTATCTAACTTAACTAACTCAATATCAGTTTTAATATTATCAGATAATAAATTTATTCTTCTAAATATTGACTTAACCCTAGCTATTACTTCTCTTATATTAAATGGTTTTGTTATATAATCATCTGCTCCTAATTCTAATCCTAATACCTTATCTATTGTATCTGATTTTGCAGTCAACATTATTATAGGTATAGAATAAGTCGTAGTTACAGTTTTGCATATATCAAGTCCATTCATATCCGGTAACATTAAATCTAATATAATTAGATTTGGCTTAAAATTCGAGATTAGTTCAAGTGCTTTGCTTCCAGTATCTGCAATTTTAGCTTCATATCCTTCTTTTTTTAAAGAATATGAAAGTATATCCGAAATATTTTCTTCATCTTCAACTATTAATATTCTTTTCACTTTTATATCCTACTTTCATTTATAAAGAATCTATATTAATTCCTTCTACAAATATTTGATGCCATAAACAGAACGCAAATATAGTCCAAACTTTTCTTGAATTATCTTTATTTCCTTTTATATGTTCATCTAATAAATTTATTGCATACTCTTTATTTATAACATCATCTGTTTTTGACTCATTTATAACATTTCTTACATACTTTCCTAAATCATCTTTTAACCATACTCTTATAGGTGTTGGGAATCCTAACTTTTTCTTTTCTACCATATGAGGTGGAACAACATCTTGGAAAGCTTCTCTTAATAAAACTTTTGTATTTTTACTACTTATTTTTTGGTCTAATCTTAAGTTTTTGGCAACTTCAAAAACATCTTTATCTAAGAATGGTACTCTAAGTTCTATAGAAGATGCCATTGACATTTTATCTCCTTTTAATAAAATATCTCCTTCTAACCAAGTATTTATATCAATATCTTGCATAGTAGTTACATAATCATAATTTTTACTTTTACATTCAGCATATAATCCTTTTAATAATTGGCTATATGTGTTATTTTTATCATAATTTTTAATTATATCCTTAACTTCATTGTTTTCAAATATTTTAGCATTTCCTATATATCTTTGGTCTAAAGGCGTTGTTGCTCTTAGTAAATAATTTTTTCCTCTTACATTTGGCATTTTAGTAAATATACTCTTTAATGCTCTATTCATACTATCAGATAAACCTAAGAATGGTTTAACACTATTGTATTCTTTATAAATATTATATCCTGCAAAAAATTCATCTGCACCTTCACCTGATAATACAACAGTTACATGTTTTCTAGCTTCTTTAGATAAGAAGTATATACCAACACATGATGGATCTGCTAAAGGATCGTCTAAATTGTACATAACTTGTGGTAGAGCTTTTATATAATCAGCTTGATTAACTCTTATTTGTATATTTTCTATATTTAATGCATCTGCTGTTTTCTTTGCAACAGTTAATTCATTGTACCCATCTACTTCAAATCCAACAGAGAAAGATTTTATTTTAGGATTTATTTTAGAAGCTAAAGCAGCTATTATAGTTGAGTCTATTCCTCCAGATAAAAATGTTCCTACTTCAACATTTGATATCATGTGATGTTTTACAGAATCATTTAATATATTATATATATCTTCTTTTGTAACTTGTTTTTCATTTGTAAAGTTTGCTTCAAAATATTTTTCAAATTTTATTTCATTATTTTCTATAGTAAAGCAAGTCCCATTCGGTACTTTTTTTATGCTATCCATCATTGTTCTGTAGTTAGGAACGTATTGGAAAGATAAATAATTTTGTAAACTTTTATTATCTACATTTTTTTCTTTTAATAATGGTACTAATGATTTATATTCAGATGAAAATGCTATATATTCTTCATTTTCAGTGTAATATAATGGCTTTATTCCAAAGTGATCTCTAGCTCCAAATATAGATTTTGTAACTTCATCATATATTACAAAAGCAAACATTCCCCTTAAATCTTTTACTGCTTCTTTTCCATTTTCCATATATGAAGTTAATAATACTTCAGTATCTGATCCTGTTGAAAATTCATGTCCTTTTTTTATAAGTTCTTCTCTTAATTCTTCATGATTGTATATTTCCCCGTTAAATATTATAGTGCTTTCTTTTTTATTAAATGGTTGATGTCCATGAGCTAAATCTATTATGCTTAATCTTTTAAATCCGAATCCTACATTATCTTTTACAAAGTATCCAGTATCATCTGGTCCTCTGTGATTTATCTTTTCCGTTAATTCCTCTAATAAGTTTTTATCTGCATTACCTATTTTGTTGTATATAAATACGTGTCCACACATAGTAATTCTCCTTTTTAAATGTTTATATATATATTATTCTACTTTTTTTTATTCCTAATTACAAATTATAACATATCTTTGTCACAAATTTGTTACTTCATTGTTACAAATTTTAAAATTTTTACGCACAAAAAGAAAAAACTAGAGAAAAATCTCTAGTTTTTTATTGCTTAATTGTGTTTTATATATAAACTCAATTATTCTGCTATAGTTACGTTAGCAGCTTGAGGTCCTCTTGCTCCATCAACTATTTCAAAGTTAACTACTTGACCTTCTTCTAAAGATTTAAATCCATCTCTTTGTATAGCTGAGAAATGTACAAATACATCATCTCCACCTTCTACAGATATAAATCCAAATCCTTTTTCATTGTTAAACCATTTAACTGTTCCATTCATCATTTTAAAACCCTCCTAAAAACCTTGTTACACTAAAATTAACATTTTTTAAATGTTAGATTTATTTTAGCATATTTTTTTTTATGTTTCAATATTTTTATGGGTTATTTTAACAAACTTCTTCACATTCTTCAAACTGACTATTATATAAAGATGCATAAAAACCACCATCTTTTAGTAACTCCTCATGACTTCCTTGTTCTACTATATCTCCATCTTTCATTACTAATATTAAATCTGCATCTTTTATAGTAGAAAGTCTGTGAGCTATTATAAAACTTGTTCTGCCTTTCATAAGATTTTCCATAGCTTTTTGTATAAGAACTTCTGTACGAGTATCAACAGAACTTGTAGCTTCATCAAGTATAAGTATTTTAGGGTCCGCTAAAATAGCACGAGCTATAGTTAAAAGTTGCTTTTGTCCTTGTGATACATTACTAGCTTCTTCATTTAACTGCATGTTATATCCATCAGGAAGAGTTTTTACAAAATTATCAACATGTGCGGCTTTTGCTGCTGCTATAACTTCTTCATCACTTGCATTAAGCTTTGAATATCTTATATTTTCCATTATACTTCCGTTAAATAACCAAGTATCCTGAAGTACCATACCAAATAAACTACGTAAATCACTTCTATTGAAATCATTTATATTATGACCATCTATTAATATAGCACCTTTATTAACATCATAGAATCTCATTAATAATTTTACTATTGTAGTTTTTCCTGCACCCGTTGGCCCTACTATAGCTACTTTTTGCCCTGCTTTTATATTTGTTGTAAAATCATTTATTATTATTTTATCTTCGCTATATCCAAAGTTTACATTTTCAAAAGATACATTTCCTTCTATATTTTCAACACTTACAGGATGTTCACTTACTTGAACTTCTTCATCTTCATCTAAAAATTCAAATGCTCTCTCAGCTGCCGCTGCCATAGATTGCATAATATTTGCAACTTGTGCAGTTTGTGCTATTGGTTGGTTAAAACTTCTCACATATTGTATGAAAGAAAGTATATCTCCAACTTCTATCGTTTTTTTGATTGTAAAGTATCCACCTAATATAGATACTAAAACATATCCTATATTTCCTATAAATGTCATCATAGGCATCATCATTCCTGATAAAAACTGTGATTTCCATGCTGAATTATATAATTGATCATTTAATTGATTAAATTCATCTACTGCATCTGCTTCTCCATTGAAAGCTTTTACTATATTATGACCTCCATAAATCTCTTCTACTTGCCCATTTACATGACCTAAATATTCTTGTTGAGATTTAAAATGTTTTTGAGATTTTTTTACTATCAACGATATTATTATCATTGATAAAGGAAGTACTAATAAAGATACTATTGTCATCTGCCAACTTATAGATAGCATCATTATAAGCACCCCTATTATAGTTGTTACTGAAGTTATAATTTGAGTCATAGTTTGGTTTAAGTTCTGACTTAATGTATCTATGTCATTAGTTATTCTAGATAAAACTTCACCATGAGTTCTTTTATCAAAATATGATAATGGCATACGGTTTATTTTTTCTGATATCTCTTTTCTTAATCTATATGATACTTTCTGAGATATACCAGATGTTATAAATGACTGAACATAAGAGAATAATGCACTAACTACATAAAGAGCTAAAAGTCCTGTAAGAACTTTTCCTATATAGGTAAAGTCAATTCCTCCATTTCCATCTCCACTAATCTTTCTTATTAATCCTTCAAATATTTCTGTCGTAGCATTTCCTAATATTTTAGGCCCTACTATAGAGAATGCCGAACTTCCTATAGCAAATACTATAACTATTGCTATAGATAATCTATAAGGCTTTAAGTAATCAAATAGTTTTTTCATTGTTCCTTTAAAATCTTTTGCTTTTTCTGTTCCTGCCATCGCTCCCATAGGCCCTTTTCCACCAGATCGACCTCTTGGCATACTTTTATTTTCATTACCCATTTGCAAGTTCCTCCTTTGAAAGTTGTGATAGGGCTATCTCATTGTATACTTCACACGTTTTAAGAAGCTCATCATGTTTTCCTATTCCAACAACCTTACCTTGGTCTAAAACTACGATTTGGTCTGCATTTAATATGGTACTTATTCTTTGCGCAACTATAAGTACAGTTGAATTCCCAGTTTCTTCTTTTAACGCTTTTCTAAGTACTGCATCTGTTTTTAAATCTAGTGCTGAGAAACTATCATCAAATATATAAATTTCTGGATCTTTAGCTATTGCTCTTGCTATTGAAAGTCTTTGCTTTTGACCTCCAGATACATTTGTTCCACCTTGTGAAATTTCACTTTCGAATTTTTTAGGTTTAACATCTATAAATTCGCTGGCTTGAGCTATCCTCGCAGCTTTTTCTATTGCTTGTGCGCTAGCATCTTTTTTACCATACTTTAAGTTAGAGTTTATTGTTCCTGAGAATAATACTCCTTTTTGTGGAACATACCCTATTTTATTTCTTAGTTTGTATTGATTAACATTTTTTATATTAACTCCATCTACTAATATCTCACCTTCTGTTACATCATAAAAACGTGGTATTAAATTTATAAGAGTTGACTTACCAGATCCAGTACTACCTATGAATGCTGTAGTTTTTCCAGGACTTGCTGTAAATGTTATATTACTTAAAACATCTTCTTCTGCATTTGGATATCTAAAACTTACATCTTTAAACTCAATTATACCTTTTTTATTTCCATTAAATTCTTTAGTTTCTTTTTCATCTTTTATAGTTACATCCTTAGTTATAACTTCATCTATACGATCCATTGAAACTACTGCACGAGGTAACATCATAGATACCATTGATATCATTAAAAATGCCATTATTATTTGCATAGTATATTGTATAAATGCCATCATATCTCCAACTTGCATATTACCTGAATCTATACTATGTCCACCGTTCCAAACAATTACAACTGTAATAACATTCATTATAAGCATCATAGTAGGCATCATCATAGACATCGCTCTATTTACAAATAAATTAGTTTTCATCAAATCTGTATTTGCTTTATCAAATCTTTTTTCTTCGTACTTTTCTGTACTAAATGCTCTTATTACTAACATACCTGTAAGCATTTCACGAGTTACTAAGTTTACTCTATCTACAAGTTTTTGTACCGATTTAAACTTAGGCATAACTAATCCAAATAGAAGTAAAACTACAGATACTATAGCGAGTACTGCAACTCCTATTATCCAAGCCATAGAGGTATTTGTATTTAATACTTTTATTACTCCACCTATAGCAAGTATTGGTGCATAAAATACGATTCTTAACAACATTACCATAAGCATTTGAACTTGTTGAATATCATTAGTACTACGAGTTATTAAAGATGCCGTAGAAAATTCATCCATTTCCTTATTTGAGAATGATACAACTTTTCCAAATACTTCTTTTCTTAAGTTTCTACCAAGTTTAGCCGCAACTCTCGCTCCTAAGTATCCAACTACCACTGTAGCCATCATACTTATAAGCGCTATACCTAACATTATAGCTCCTGTTTTAAATATATAATTTGTTTGTACTTTATCTACATCCATCCCGATAGCTTTATACTCATCTTTTACATATCCAACTGCACTTTGGTTTACCATGGTTTCTGGCATATCTTCAACTTTATCTTCAAATCCAGCTTTCATCTGGTTTAAAGTTTTAGTGGGCATAGATTTTAAAACTTTCATTATGTCCATATTAGGATCTACTGGTACTCCTGGGGGTAAACTTTTCTTTAATATTTGTTCTTTATTCTTTTCGATACCTGATACCATAAGCATCGATTTACCCATTATTGGGTTTAATTTATCAATTACTTCCTTATTTTTAGTGTTAAGCTCATAGATTTTCTCATCCGTTTTACTATCTTCATATTCACCTTTGCCAAGTAAAGTATAATGCTTCATTACTTCAGCTTTATCTTTTTCGCTCATAAACATAGTAAGCTTGTTTAATTCGCTTTCTCTTATAACTTTTGGAACTGCATTCTCAATTCCACTTTGTTGTATACCAACATTTACTATATCAGACGTGTAGTCTGGTAAAGATAGATCACATGTAGCTTGAATCGCTAGAAGCGCGATAATAAGTAATACAGAACCTATTGAGTTTCTTAAATGTTTAATTAGCTTAATCATTATGCTCATTCTCCCTTTCCGATGTTAATTAGTTATGTTTTTATAATAATTATATTTTTATAATAATTATAAGTCAATAACTTTTTTAAATTGTATAAAATATTATTTTAGTTTATAATAATAATATAATTATATATTAAAGGAGTTTTTGCATGAATAATACAGATTTAACTAAAATATCCGATGATTTATTTAATTTGCTTATGCAATTAAATAGCAAAGTCTTTAATCAAGATAAAATGGTTAAATGTTCACCTATGCCACCTTCTCATGTTAAAATTATATTTTATCTTTTTAATAATGGTTCATCTTCTATATCAGATATTGCTTCTAGACTATCAATATCTAAACCTAATATGACGCCTATTATAGACAAGCTTATACGTGAAGATTTGGTATTTAGAAAAGAAGACCCTAATGATAGGAGAATAGTTAGAATAGCTTTAACTCAAAAAGCTCATGATATAGCTATCGAACATAAAAGGAGACTCAAGGAACTACTTTTATCTAAATTAACAACGCTTTCAAATGAAGATTTACTATTAATGAGTGATTCAGTTGCTAATCTTGCAAGTATAATAGTTAAACTTGATTAAAAAAAAGAACTCGATAGAGTTCTTTTTTATTTTATCTTTTCTGGTAATATTATTATAAAATTACTGCCTTTTCCAACTTCACTTTCTACATGTATACTCCCTTTATGCAATTGTATAATTTGCTTGGTTATTGTAAGTCCTAGTCCACTTCCACCTTTAACCTCAGCATTAGCATCTATGACTTGATTAAATCTATCAAATATAGAGTTATGAAACTTCTTTTCTATTCCAATACCACTATCTTTTATGCTAATCATAACTTTATCATCTAAATCTTTTATTTTTACTTCTATCTTCCCCCCCATAGGAGTAAACTTAACAGCATTCCCAATCAAGTTTACAATACATCGTTCTATTTCATAATTGTCACATTGTATAATCTTTTCTTCTATTTCAGGATCTAGAATTAATTCAATTCCCTTACTTTCTATATAATCCCTTAAACCTAATACTGTTTCTTCTACTATATATATAATATCATGCTTTTCTAAATTAACTATATACTGATCATTTTGTAATTTAGTACTATCAATTATATTATTTATAAGATTTAAAAGACGCTTTGAATTTTTATCTATGACATTCATATAGTGATTTATCTTAGATTTACTTAGTCCCTCTTCTTTTTTATTTAATTCCGTAATAAGTTGTTGTGTACCATTTATTACATTTAAAGGAGTTCTTAATTCATGAGATAAATTTACGAAATAATTATATTTATTTTTTTCTAACTGTATAACCTTATTTAGTAATTTATTATTTTTTTCCATTTCATTTCTTAATTGACTAGTTCTTTTATATACTAGTTTATCAAGCCTTTTCATTCTATTAATATAATAATACAATGCTATCACCATTATTAAAGAATACAATAATAAAGCTGTATTACTTTTCCAAAATGGCTTTTCTATAGTAAATTTAATATTATTTTGAATACTAAAACTTCCATTATTGTTTCTTGCAACTACTTTAAATTCGTAATTTCCAGGATCTAAGTTACTGTATACAACGCTATTATTCTCAGATGAATTCCATTCAGAAGTTTTAAAATGTAAATACCAGTCACTTTTAGCATTTTCTAACTTATAGTAATACCTTATTTTTCCAGTATTCTTGTATGATGGTAAAAAGAAGTTTATGCTTATAGTATTTTGATTACTTTTAAACTTTTTACCATCTATATTTTTATACGGTTCCCCATCTACATTAAATTCATCAAATGCTACTTTAGTATTAAAACTAGATTGCTTTATATCACTTGGATAGAAAGTGTTTAACCCATTTATTCCTCCAAAGAAAAATTCACCTTCTTTATTTTGAAAATAAGCATTTCCATTAAATTCATTACTTTGTAAACCATCCGTTATTCCCAATGACTGAAATTTATTACTTTTTATATCTAATTTTGAAATTCCCAAATTAGTACTAACCCATGGATTTCCTTGCTTGTCAAATAATATTCCATATATAGTATTATTAGAAAGTCCATCTTTAGTTGTGTAATTTATGAATTTTTTACTATTTGAATCAAATTTATTTAAACCGTATCTAGTGCCTATCCATACATCGCCTTTTTTATCTTTATTTATAACTTTTATGCTATTACTACTTATGTTATTTGATTTACTTGAAGTTGTTTTATAATTTTCAAATTCATAAGTCTTAGGATTTAATCTTAAAACTCCACCTTCCAAGAAAAATCCTATATATATATATCCATTTTTGTCTTCATTTATAGCTGATACATATGTATCATTTATTTTTAATTTTTTTAATAAATTAGTATAATCTTTTATCGTTCCATCTTTTGTATTTAGAATACTTATTCCATCTATAGTTCCTATCCATAAATTTCCTGATTTATCTATATATAGTTTTTTAATATTATTATTTGCTATATTATCTTCCTCAAAATAACATTTAATTTGATTCGACTTTTTATCCACTATGTTAAGCCCGTTATTTGTAGCAATATAAATTTTACTATTTTCTCCTGTTATATCATTTATCGAATAATCACTCAATTTATAATTTTCATTTTCTTTATCTATCCTTGTTATAATATCATTTTTTCTATTAATTACATTAATACCATTAGAATTTGTTCCAACCCATAAAAGACCTTCATTATCTTCATATATTCCCTGTATTAAATTATCATTTATTGAGTTTTTATTAAATGGATCAGTTTTATAATGTTGGATTTCATTATCTGGATCAAATATACTTATTCCTGCATATGTACCTACCCATATCAATCCACTTTTATCTTCTATAATACTAAAAACTTCATTATCCACTAAACTATTTTTATCATATACTTTATTGTTATATACAGTAAAATTATCTACATCAGAGTTATATTTTGCTAATCCTTGCTCAGTACAAATCCACATATTATTTTTACTATCTTTCAACATATTTCGAATATAACTTCCAGGCAAAGAATTTTTATCATTTAAGTTATTCTTATATCTTGTAATTTCATTGTTTTTTAAATTAATTTTACTCAACCCAGAATTGCTAGTTCCTACCCATATATAACCTGATTTATCATAATAAACTTTATATATACTACTTTCACTTAATGAATTTTTACCTTCATTTTGATACATATCTTTTCTAATTTTCAAATTTAAGTCATATCTATCTACTCCATATTTAGTTCCTATCCATATATCTCCATTAATATCTTGCGTTAATGTATTTATAACTTGACTTGTAAGTTGATTATCCTGTTCTAAAATTTGTTCGAACTTATCTTCTTTTTTATTGTATATATTAAGTCCTCCTGATGTCCCTACAATTATATTGCCTTCCTTAGTAATTAATATATCTCCTATATTATAATGTGATAAATTTCCATGATCCTTTGAATCAGTGTAATTTTTGATGTCTCCAGTTTTCATATCTATCTTACTTATGCCACTAGCTGTACCTACCCAAATATTCTTATCATGATCTTCTTTAATATCTATAATATAATTATTAACTATACTATCTCTATTTTTTCCTTCATATGAATATAATCTAAAATCATGACCATTATATCTATTTAAACCATCATTAGTTCCTATCCATATATATCCATCACTATCTTGATATAATGTTTCAACAGATGCTTGAGAAAGGCCATCTTCAATGGTTATATTCCTAAAATTTATATCGCTATATGCATATCCCACACCTGTACTATTTATAAAAACCATATTAAAAATAAAAAATATAGTTAATATTTTAAATAATTTATTTTTTTGCATCTAAATCCTCCGTCAAAACTATTTTAAATATATTACTCTACTGCATTTAATATTATACTATATCAAAATATATATATTAATTATATTTTGATATATTTTTTATAAATCAAGATCACTTAATATGCAAAAAATTTATAGTTACAAAACTTTAAAATAAAAAAGCACCTATAAGTTTTACTTATAGGTGCTTCATATATATTATTCTACTGTTATAGCACTTACTGGACATCCTTCTTGAGCTTCTATTGCACTCTCTTTTAATTCACTAGGAACTTCTTCTACTATAGCAATAGCTAAGCCGTCATTGTCCATATCAAATATTTCTGGGCATATACTTGTACACGCTCCACATCCTATACATATATCTTTATCTACAAATGCTTTCATTTTAATTGCCTCCATATTAAGTAAATATTATTTTGCTATCATTTACTATTTACCCTATATTATTTAAGTTAAAACAATATTTTTTTAATATTCAAATATTTATCTAAAAATAATAATACCTATTACTTTGGTGAACAAGTTTAATATTAAAAACATATTATACAGAAGTACAAAATGTACAAATATGTTTTTAAGGAGGTTAATATGTCTAAAAAAGTTTTCTTAGACCCTGGTCATGGTGGTATAGATAGTGGAGCAGTTGGAGTAAACAATTTGTTAGAAAAGGATATCAACTTGTCTGTTTCCAAAAAAGTTGCAGAAATACTAAAGAAACAGGGTATTGATGTTAAATTAAGTAGATTAGATGACTCTACAGTTTCTCTTGATTCTAGAACTAATAACGCCAATAATTGGAGTGCAGATTGCTACATTTCAATTCATTGTAATTCTTTTAATACATCTGCTAAAGGATTAGAGACTTTTAGTTTTTCTGATAATACTGCTGACTTAGCAGCTTGTATCCATAATGAAATACTTAAATCTAAAATCTATAGTTCTAATAGAGGTGTTAAAACTGCTAATTTTCATGTGCTAAGAAAAAGTAAAATGAGATCTTGCTTAGTAGAACTTGCTTTTATAGATAATCAGTCTGATGTTATACTTCTAAAGGAAAATCAAGATCAATTTGCCGACGCAATTGCACATGGTATATGTATATATTTAGGTATTGACTATAAATCTTCTGTTTCTAAACCAGATGTTACGCCTTCTACTCCAGTTGAAGATTCAAATACTTTTTATAGAGTAATTTGTGGTTCTTACAATAATAGAGTTTATGCAGAAGAAATGATCGAAGAATTAAAAAACAAAGGTTATAAAGATGTATTTATAGATATATTTAACAAAAAATAAATATAAATAAGGGTATCTATATAGATACCCTTTAATGATTTTTAATTATATAATCTATGTCTATAGGAACTTTTATAATTATTTTCTTTTTTTGATTCCAACTTTTATAATCTTTTACTATGTTTCCTTCTATCTTTCTATATACAGGCCTTATTCTAACATTTTCATTTATTTTTTCTTCATTTATTTTTTTGTATTCTCTAAAATTAATTTTTACACAATGATTGATAGCATCAATTTCATCTTTTGATAAATTCAAATTGTATATAGTTTTATAAGTAATCCCATTTTGTAAAGATTCTAATTCACCTTTTACTATAGTATCACTAGTTTTTTCAAAATATAAATCATAATAATTAAATGAGTTTATATTTACGCTAGATATAAAGAATATAATTAAAGATATTAAACAAATCTTAATAAACTTAAACATAATTTCACCCCTAAAGATATTTTTCATCTTTATTGTATGTATTTTTATTATTTTTTATTTATTATTTTTTTTATATAATTTGAAGTTCTTATCTATTAATTTTAATACAATAAAATCTGCAATTTCTAAAATTATTAGTATTAAAAATAATTTTTGATTATTAAATAATGTTAGCATATAAAGTATTGGCGTAGTTATTATAGTGAATAATCCCAACTTCGCTAACCTTTCAGATTTTTCATCTTTATCTTTAAATGGTTTTAAAAGTTTATCAAATAATGCATCTACATCTATATTATTAGCTATTATTAATAAATTTATAAATCTATCTATTATAACAACTATCCAAAATATCTGTCCAAAATAATCATATAATATTGTATATGTAGGTATATATAAAACCTCTCTCCATAAAATAAATCTCAATAAAATTTCATTAGCTTTATTGCCCATACGCTTGTACTCCTTTTTGAATTTCATAAAATATATTATAGTATAACTCTATAATATATTTCAAATTTATTTACCTATCTTAATACTTTTGAATTATATTTAAATTAGTGTTATACTATAAATCTAATTTAGAAATAATATATAAAAAAAGGAGTAAAAAATGAACAAACCTAAAGACATCATCTTAGATTCAAACTTAATTAAAGCCTTAAATAAACAAGGTATTAATAACTTAAATAAAGTTCAATCTCTTGTTTTTGACGATATAAAAGAAAATAAAGATTTAATAGTACAAGCACAGACAGGAAGTGGTAAAACACTAGCTTACTTGCTTCCTTTATTTGAAAAGATAGATACTAACAAAAGAGAAAGTCAAGTTATGGTTTTAGCTCCAACTCATGAACTTGTAATGCAAATTGTGTCTCAAATAAAGTTACTTTCTGAAAACTCAGGTATGAATGTTACTACCCTGCCTTTAATGGGTGAAGTTAATATCCAAAAACAAATTAAAAATATAAAAGATACAAAACCACATATAGTAGTCGGCACTACTGGTAGAATACTAGATTTAATTAAACAAAGAAAATTAAAGGTTCACAATATAAAAACTATTGTTTTAGATGAAGCTGATAATTTAATTAGTGGTAAAAATCTAAACACTGTAAAAGATATTATAAAGTGTACTTTAAGAGATAGACAACTATTAGCATTTTCTGCTAGTGCTAATGATAAATGTGTTGATATATTAACAGGCTTAATGAAAGAACCTATAGTTCTAAAAACTACACCTAAAGTAAGTATTAATAAAAACATAAGTCATATGTATTTATTAGGCGATAAACGAGATAAATTTAAACTTCTTAGAAAGTCTTTAGCTACTTTAAATCCTAAAAAAGCTATTGTATTTGTGAATGATGAAGAAAGTATAGAAACCATAAATGATAAATTAAACTTCCATAAAACAAATTCTGTTTGTATATATGGCAGAATGACCAAAGAGGACAGAAAAAATGCTTTATCTAAGTTTAAAACGGGTAAAGCGAAAATTTTAGTTTCATCTGATTTATCTGCTAGAGGCCTTGATATAGATGATATAACGCATGTTTTCAACTTAGATTTCCCAGTTAATAGTAATGAATATGTTCATAGAGCAGGCAGAACTGCTAGAGGAGATAAAAAAGGAGATACTATATCTATAGTTACTAATCAAGAACTAGGTTCTATAAGAATTTTATCAAAAGAATTTAATATAAATATACAACATAAAGATTTATGTGAAGGTAACTTAATAGATTTTAAATAAATAATAAAAAACCCTCATTTTCAGAGGGTTTTTTATTATTTATTTTTTTTCATATATTGATATGCTTTTAAAGTTCCCATTTTAGAATGGTCAAATGTTAATCCACCTTGGAAATACACATTGTATGGAGGCTTAATTGGAGCATCAGCACTTAGCTCTATAGAAGAACCTTGTATAAATGCACCTGCTGCCATTATAACTTCACTGTCATATCCTGGCATTTCCCATGGCTCTGGTTTTACATACGAATCTACTGGTGCTGCAGCCTGTACACCTTGACAGAATGCTATAACTTCTTCAGCACTATTTAACCTTACACATTGGATTATATCACTTCTTAAATCATCATGTTTTGGAAGTACATCATACCCTAATTTTTCAAACATTCTAGAACAGAATATAGCTCCCATTAAAGCTTGAGAAACCACATATGGAGCTAAGAAAAACCCTTGTAAAACAGTTCTACTTGTTCCAAATGTAAGTCCACATTCTTTTCCTATACCAGGAGATGTAAGTCTATATGATATAAGCTCTACTAAATCTTTTTTACCAACTATATATCCCCCTGTTAAAGCAAGCCCTCCTCCTGGATTTTTTATTAATGACCCTGCCATTATGTCAGCACCTACATCTGTTGGCTCTTTAGTTTCTATAAATTCTCCATAGCAGTTGTCTACCATTACTATAACTTCAGGTTTTATACTTTTCACAGTATCTATAACTTCCTTTATATCTGCTATAGTTAAAGATTTTCTCCAAGAATATCCCTTAGATCTTTGTATCATAACTAACTTTGTTTTATCATTTATTTTACTTTTTATACCTTCTAAATCAACTTCTCCATTTTCTAAAAAATCAACTTGGTTATATGTAACTCCAAATTCTTTTAAACATCCTTTTTCTTCTCTTATACCTATAACACCTTCTAATGTATCATATGGCTTCCCTGTAACTGATAATATTTCATCTCCCGGTCTTACTATACCTTGTAAACACAGTGTTAGTGCATGAGTTCCATTAACTATTATCGGTCTCACTATAGCATCTTCTGTATTAAATACCTTTGAATATATTTCCTCTATTTTTTCACGACCTATATCATTGTATCCATATCCTGTAGTCCAGTTAAAATGATTATCACTTAATTTAGATTCTTGCATAGCTTTTAAAACTTTATATTGATTATATTCTCTTACTTCTTTTATTTCTTCAAATCTTCCATTTATATCATCCATCACTTCATTGGATAAGTTAAATACTTCATCATCTAAATCATAGAAGTTTTTTAATAATTCTTTTGTTTCATTTAACATTTTATCACCTATTTCTTATAATATTAATTTAACATTTGAATTTTATCATATATGTTATCTTCTCGCAAGTTTAGCCTATTTTAATGCAATTAAATAAGGTCTACTGAAGTAGACCTTATTTTTACTTTATAAATTGATTTATAAAACTTATCATCATTATCTTAAATATCCCACTATAATCAACTACTTGAGCTATTTGTTGATTGTTAGCTGCTTCGTTATTAAAATTAGCTATTTTAAAACATAGTAATTCGTTATTTAATTCTATGATGTATCCAAAGTCTCTATTTTGAGAAATTTCTAAATCTCCCATATCTACATTAATATCTTTAACTTCTTCTTTATTTGCGCATAAAATTCCTTCAGAGTACGAACTCGTATCTACTCCAAATACAATATATAAACTATTTTTATCCAGTTCTTTTAAAATATCTTCTTCTTTTAATTCAATAGTATTTAAACTCTGGTTTTCCTCTTTTACAAATAGTCTATCTGTAAGTCCACTTTTTCTCATAATTAAAGGAATCCAACTACCGTCAATTACATCATCTAAGTTTTTCCTAGTTGTTTCTATAAATGATTTTAAATCAAACTTATCAGCTTCTATTTTTAATATATTAAGGTTTTCTATATTTTCTTTAGGTATATATTTTACTACATTCTGAAATACATCATATATATCACATATTTCATACCCTCTTTTTATATAGTTTAATTTAACCTCATACTCTTTATCAAAATCACTTAATAAATTACTTAGTTCTTCGTTTGTTTCGCTGTTTTTTATACTCGTTACAAATGGAATTACCTTATTTGATTTCATTAAAAAAGTTTCAAGAGGCTTTATAGTTTCATTTGCTTCATTTATATCTGTTTCTTCAAATACTCTTTCTATTCCATCTTCTAAAAATGCTACTTCCACTTCCATTTCATATTCAGCTTCATTAACAGTATTCACTCCTACAGGACACATTACTATCAATTTACTTTTATCGTATACATATCCAAATGAATATGATATTTCTAAATTTTTACTCATCGTCATTCTCCTATCTTATGTCTATCATTATATTAATCTATAAAAGTAATTACTTCTTCTATAGGTTTTCTCTTTGGTCTTATATTTTTTACATCACTAGGTATACCTAAAGGTGTCATACATACTAATTCAAAACCATCTTTTTCAAATTCTGTGTATTTTACTATTTCTTTTCTGGCAAAATTAGGTCCCGTCATCCAACAAGTTCCATATCCCATCGCACTTGCTGCTAGTAATATATTTTCCATTGCTGCACCTATATTTTGTATTCCAGGATTAGAAAATAAAGCTTTATCTAGTAATTCTTCAGGTTGTCCTGCTAATTTTAATATATTATATTCTGTATTCGGATATTTGCTAGCATAAACTAATATTAAAACTGGAGCAGTTTTAAACGCTGTATAATAAGGTAACATGCTTAAAAATGAATGTCTATCATCATTATCAACCACTTTATTGCTTAGTTCATTTCCTTTATCTAAAATACACTTGTCTATAGAATTTATTTTATTTTCATTCGTTAATACTACAAAGTGCCAATTTTGAATATTTTTACCTGATGGCGCATATGTACCAGCTTTTAAAATCTCTATTATATGTTCCTTCGGTATCATATCTTTTGTATATTTTCTAATACTAGTTCTATTATATATAAAGTCTAACTTACTCATTATAACATCTCCCTTTGTTTATTGAAATTAGTTTCCTTAACAATAACAAATTTCTACTATTTTTCCTAAACTTAGAAGTATATCTTTTAATTGTTCTAACAGTTCTATTCTTTTATTAATGTCTTTATTTAAACATATATTTTTATTTGCTATATTTGTCGCGCCACCTACGATTATCTTTATATGAGTAGATTTTTCAAAAATGATTTTAGCAAGTTTAGATGCTCCATCTTCTTTATCTAAAAAATTCAAATTATTTTCTATTTTTACACGTTCTATTTTTTTTATTGTTTCAGTTAATGTTAATATCCCTTCCGTTACAAGATTAATACCTTTTATATATGCAATTGGTGGTACATTGTCATCGATTATATCAAAGTTAGTATTTATCTTTTCTCCTAACTCTCTAGCCACAATTTGAGCAGTTGTGCCTCCACATACAATTTTATTGCCTTTGCTGTTAATGAACATATTAACAATTTCTTTATCTTTATTCTTATCTTTAGGTGGTCCTGAAATTAATGTTGTGTATTTAGGTTTTACAACCTTTATTGTAGCTACTGTAGTGTCATCACCAGGTTTTTGCATATATAATTGGTCACATACTCCAATTAATGTATCCGTAATTTCTTTAGAAGTCATTTTCCAATTTATGAATTTTTTTATATAATCTGAAACATCGCTCCACTTCCAATTTAAATTTAAAATTTTACCAGTTCCAGCATATATAACTCCATCACTTGCAATAACCATTATATCATTTTCCTTAATTTCAAACCGACTTTCTTTAATTAACCTATTATTTATCTTTACAGTTTTCCAATTTATTTCTGATATTGTTCCACCACTTAAATAAAATACACTTGGATTATCAAATTCAGCCATATAAACCATACCCTTATTATCAATATTAATTATAGTAAACGTGGAGTATGCTAACTTCCTTTGAGAACATACTGGCAATGTTTTTGCTATTGTATCTACAACTTCATATATATCTGATCCTTCTTTTAACATAGTTATTGCTATTTTCGATGTTAAAGTAGCTAATATATTTGCTTTTACTCCACTTCCAAGTCCATCAGATAAAATAACTATAAAGTTTTTTTCATCATAAAAAAATTCTACCTTATCTCCACAAAGTTCTTCATTATATTTGTTCATACTTCTACTTGAAAAATCTATGAAATACTCCATTATTTCACCTCTTCTTGTATAAGCTGTTGTAATTTATTTAATGTAACTTTGGTTTCTGCAGTAGTTTCACCTAAAAGACTAGCTATTTCTTGAGCTACAACCATTTGCTTGTCAATTACTGCTTGGGTCATATTCATAGCCTCTATTTGCTTTATTCTAAGTCTTTTTTCTAATTCCTCATTTTCTGTTATATCATCAGCTATCCAAAGCATGACCTTATTATGCTCTATCCATATTATACTTTCAATAACAGTTTTTGAGTTTTCTTTTAATATTACCTTTTGCCTTATTATATTTTTTTTATTGTCTCTTACATATTTAAATTTTTCTTCTTCTAAGTACATTACTATGGGTAGTCCTTTATCTCTTGAAATTGTTGCATCAAAAAATTTTTCACTTGATTTATTCATTTTTACAATTTCTAGATTTTTATCAACTATTATAATCATATTTGGAGTAACATCAAATATGATATTTGCTAAAGTTTCTGCCTTATCTCTCATATACGGCAAACACATTTCTATTTCTGCCATATTATTGTATACCGCTATAGCTTTCTCTCTACAAGTAGAATACCCACAACTACCACAATTGAGTTCATCTTTTTTTATGTATTTACCCATACTTTTTAATATTTCTCTTAATTCTACATCATTTGGCTGTTTTAGTTCTCTTTTTAGAGATACATAATTTCTATCTAAGCATATATCTTCAAAATTTTTCATATCACTATAAAATTCATCTATCTTTACTTTCTTATCTCCATCTAATCTTTTCGCATAATTTTTTACTCTTATTCTTCGCTCATAACAATTTACATTATCTTTAGGCATACCCGATCCCCCTAAGCAACTATGCCTACAATAACTTAATTCTAATAAACTATTTTTAAACTTTCCTTTTTTGACAGCTTCTAATATTTTTATGCAATCTTTATTTCCTTCTACTTGAATAATTGTTTTTTTGGGGTTATTGCTTTCTATGTTTTTAGTTGGCTCTCCTACTATAGGAAATAATCTTTTATTTACATTAATATAGTCAAAATCAATTTTTTCTAAACTACTAAGATTTATATTTTCATCATTAAGCCATTCTATTAATTCTATAAAAGTCAATACCGTGTCTATAGATTCAGACTCACTACCTTCTATCTTCTTTGATAAACACGGTCCTATAAATACAACTTTTGTATCTATCCCATATTTCTTTTTAATCATCTTAGCATGACATACCACAGGGGATACAACTGGAATTAAATTTTTTATAAGTTCTGGATAATGCTTTTGAATAACACTTGTAACCGAAGGGCAAAAACTAGTTATATAACATAAATCATCTTCTTTGTTAGCATAATTTTCATATAATTTTTCTATTAAATCTACTCCATAAATAGCCTCTTCCATACAGTAAAAACCTAATTTTTTTAATCCAGATTGTAATTTATCACTGTTGTCTCCAAATACTGCTGAAAAACTAGGAGCTATAGAAACTACCACCTTATCCCCGGATAAAATATATTCTTTAACTTTTCTTACATCTGACTTTATTATTTTTGCATATTGAGGGCAAACTTTAAAACAACTGCCACATACAATACATCGTTCTTTTATAACTTGTGCATGTTCATTTTTTATCTTTATAGCATTAACTGGACAAACTCTAGCACAAGCATAGCAATTTTTACAGCTTGCTTTAGAAAAGCTCATAAACCACATATAATCTTCCCCTTTTATATGTATTATATTTTTTCTTTAGAAGTAATCATTCCCTTCACTTAAATTATAGTTGTTGTGTTATTAAAACTTCAACCTATTTGTTATTTTTTTATCTTTCACTATATTCAATACATTTTTTTAAATTTTTCTTTAATATATAGTTTGCAATCATTACATCAAAATCATATATATATTTATATTTTGGCATTAGTATACTATTTACCCTACAAGCTACATTAATTATGTTTGTATCTATTTTCTTGTTAATTAAAGCTAGTTCTATATTTAAATTACGTTTTATTGTTTGTTTTATATCATAACTAATTAT